>QILZ01000327.1 GCA_003233545.1 Spirochaetales bacterium | reverse complement strand
CCGATCATTTCACCGCTCGAATTTAAAAGCGGTCCTCCGGAATTTCCGGGATTAATGGACGCATCCGTCTGTATCATCTGCTGTATAATTAAGCCGCTCTGATTTCTCACAGGACGTCCAAGACCGGAGACAATACCTGTAGTAAGAGTGCGTTCCAGTGCAAACGGATTTCCGATTGCCAATACTTTCTGGCCGACTTTCAGGTTTTTAGAAGAACCGAAAGGCATCATTGTAAGCAGTTTTCCCTTCGGATTAAACTTTATAACTGCAAGATCATTCTCGGGATCGACTCCCACTACCGAACCTTTATATTCGGAACCATCCGCCAGAGTTATACTCAAGTTATCGGCACCTTTAACAACATGATAATTTGTCAATATATGTCCGTCTTCATCTATAATGGAACCGGAACCCGTACCGGATTTCGGCACAGGTTCTAAAAACCAATTATACTCGACACTGATCGATGTGATATTAACGACACCTGCATTTAATTTCTCGTAGATCTTTATATTGTTCTCTTCGTCGCTGGAAAGGACATCCCTGCCGAAAGAAGTTTCCTGCCCCTGATAATCGAGAGAAGTACTCTTAACCGGAGGATTAAAAACTGTTCTTTCCTTTTTCTCTCCCCACGGTGTTCTAATTAAACCTGTAATATATCCGAAAAAAACAACAGCAATAAGTGTAAGTAATGAATATAGAACAACCTGCCCTCTGCTGTATAACTTCATCTCTTCCTCCTCGTTAAAATATACCTGTTTTTACCGGGGACAGGCAATAAACTTTAATTAAAATTCCAGAAGAAATCACTGTCACCATATCTCCTGTGCTGTACTGCCTCTAAAATATGTTCCTCGGTAATTCTTTCCGAATCAGAAAGATCTGCTATTGTTCTGGCAATTTTAAGAACGGAATGGTATGCTCTCGATGATAATGACAGCTTTTTAGTAGCCTTAAAAAGCGTCATCGAGCTCCGGCTGTCCAGCTGACAAAAATATTCCATGAAACCGGCAGAAATCCTGCTGTTACGATTAAATTTATACTGTTTGTATCTTTTTTCCTGTATTTCCACAGCCTTTTCCACCCTTTCCCTTATAGTTTCGCTCGATTCTCCTCTTTCGCTGAAAATAATCTCCCTCGAGACCGGCTGCACGGGAACACGGATATCGATTCTGTCTAACAGTGCACCACCTATTTTCCTCCAGTAACGATAAACCTCCGATCTGCTGCATACGCAGACAGCATCGTCCCTGCCTAAATTCCCGCACGGACATGCATTTGCTGTCATTACAAGCTGAAATTCCGAAGGAAACTTTATGGAACTTCCCACCCTCGATACTGTAACCATACCCGCTTCTATCGGCTCTCTTAAACTCTGCAGAAGTGTCTTCTTAAATTCAGGAGCTTCATCCAACAGTAGTACACCTTTATGTGCAAGCGAAACTTCGCCCGGCCTGGGGATGGTGCCTCCTCCGATAATACCTTCCAAGGATGCGGTATGGTGAGGGGCCCTGAATGGCCTGTGCCTTATCAATCCGGTATAAACGGGGAGTAAACCTGCAATCGAATGTATTCGTGTTACAATAAGCGATTCCTGCTCGGTAAGGTCCGGCAGAATCGTCGGCAGTCTGAAAGCACTCATGGTTTTTCCGCTTCCCGGAGGGCCGAAAACCATTATATGATGAAAACCTGCCGCAGCAATCTCCATTGCACGTTTCAACCTCAACTGTCCCCGTATATCGGTAAAATCGCCGTACTTATCCGTTTCGTTCTCTATCCTTTTCGCGGAAACAGACTTTTTTAATGTGGTATCCGGTAATTTCCCTTTCGTGAAATCAGAAAACCATTTAAAAGCTTCCCGCAAAGAACTTATACCGAAAACTCTCCCTCGTTTTACAGCGTTAGCCTCTGCCAGATTTTCCCCCGGGACAAGAAACAAAGCGATATTGTTAACAAGGCCGGATATAACAGCAGAAATAACACCTTTTACAGGTTTAACACCGCCTTCCAAATTCAATTCTCCGATAACCATAACAGGTAAATATTTTCTATTACTTATCTGATTCGATGCTATGAGTATGCCGATGGCAATGGGAAGATCGTAAGAAGCTCCTTCTTTACGAATACCTGCCGGGGCAAGATTAATGAGAATCCTGTCCTTAGGGAAAGCGAAACCACTGTTCCTGATGGCGACCCTGACTCTTTCCTTGGCCTCTTTTACGGCATTATCCGGCAAACCTACGATATCGATTCCGGGCAGTCCCCTCCGGATATCGACCTCCACGTGAATCAACTGCCCGTCTATTCCCAAAGCTGAGTAACTAATTACAGATGCTAACATTTCGCCTCCTCCCGAACAGAGAAAAGGCAGTTTCCGGTATTTTACTTCTTTATTATTTAATCTTTTTTATTTCTTCCCGTACAAGTTTATCGCATCTTTCATTGTAGTCGATACCCGAATGTCCGGGCACCCAGTTCCATTTGATATTTACAGAATCGGAAATATCTTTTAATGCTTTCCAGAGGTCCTGATTCTTAACCGGCTTTTTTTTTGAATTATTCCAGTTGTTTCTTATCCATGCAGTCATCCACTCTGTAATTCCTTTTTTAACATATTGAGAATCCGTATTTATCGTTATTAAAGAGTTCGATTCTCTTAAGTTTATTACCCTCACTCTTTTAAGGGCTTCTATGACGGCAGTAAGCTCCATTCTATTATTTGTCGTCAGTTTAATTCCGCCGGAACCGCAATATTCATCATCTTTTGTGATAATAAAATACGCCCAGCCTCCCGGACCGGGATTGCCGGAACAACCGCCGTCTGTGAATATATCTATATTTTTCACGCACTATCCTTAACTATGAAATAACCGGAATTTCAATATGGAATGTTGTTCCGAATTTCTTTGAACTTTCTACAAATACATGACCGTCATGGGCTTCTATAATACTTTTAACTATTGCCATACCAAGACCTGTACCTCCGTCTTTCGAAAAAGAAAAAAACGGTTCGAATATTTTGTCCTTAACATCTTCAGGCATACCGATACCGGTATCGGAAATTTCAAATGAAAGCAGACTGTTCTTTTTCCTCACCGATATTAAAAATTCTCCGCCTTTCGGCATTGCTTTCCTGGCATTATCTGCAAGATTCATTAATACACGCTGCATTCTCTCCCTGTCGATCAGTACAGGACCTTTAAAAACAACATTGGTTTTAATTTTAATTCCGCGTGCATCGAATCTATCCTTAATGGGATTTACAACTTCTTCGACGAACCGGACCAGATCTACAATCGACATATTTAACCGGATATCACCCCTGGAAAAATCAAGCAGTTCATTGGCAAGATTATTAAGCCTGTCAGCCTCTTTAATAATATTTTTAGCACTTTTGACAACCCGTTCGTTATCATCATTATGCATCAGTATCATTTCCGCATAACCCCTAAGTATCGAAAGAGGGTTGCGTATATCATGCAGAATAAGTGAAGAAAATTTTCCCAGTGCGGAAAGACGTTCGGCCTGAAGCAGTTCTTCCTGGGTTTCTTTAAGTTCCCTGTAGGCTTTTTCTAATTCCTTATTTCTCGCCCGGAGCCCTTCTACAAATGTTTCGTTACTTTTACGTACCATAAGTGAAACGGAACGCATAACAGAAAGTGCAATAGAGCTGTTTTCCGTTATTATTCTATGAAAATCGGCCCGGTTAATATAGAGCAGTTTAACACGGGTCTTAGCGACTACGGCTGCACTTCTCGGCAGGTCGTCGATCAGCGACATTTCACCGAAAAGCTTTCCTTTACTGTGTACCGCTAAAAGATCCCTGTAATTTTCATCAAAATCTTTCCATACTTCCACGGTTCCGTCTAAAATAATGTAGAATTTATCAGCCCTCGATTTTTCTTTAAAGATTACCTCTCCCGCTTCATACTCTTTTTCATGACATACACTCTGAATAAATTTAATTTCATCATCAGAGAGCTCCTTAAAAAAATATACATTCTTTAAAAATTCAAAATAATTATGCATCTATCCCTAATCCTTGTTATAGATAGATTCTATATAAGATTTTGTATTTTCAATCTTTACATGACTTATTGTACATTTGCCTTCGAGAACTACACCATCCTGTATTATAAGCTCCGGTGTTTTGATATTTCCCAGTACTCTTGCACTCGAAAGCAACAGGATACGCTTGGATGCCGTTATGTTACCTATAATTGTTCCTTCCACAACAATGCTTGTCGCATGAATGCTGGTCTTTACCCTGGCACCCGGGCCGACCTGAAGTTGATCAACAAGCAGGGTTTGACCCTCAAATTTACCATCGATCCGCAAACTTCCCTTCACTGCAAACTTCCCTTCAAAAAAAGAGTTTTCTCCAATAGTAGAATTCGCATCTATTTCTATCTGCAAGCCGGCTACTCCTTAATTACAATATCAGGCACATTCAGGTATTTGATGATTTCATCGGAAAACACAAGGAGGTTTTCAAGGGCATCACAAACCTTGGAATCTTCAAGATAACGTTTGCCTTCTATGGGATCAAATGTTATCATATCATTTCCGTTAAGGCATTTCAGCGAATCTTCCTCTATATCATCGATCAAATCAGCGGAAAATTGTACTATACTTTTAAAAAATCTGTCCATTTCCAGGGACAGTATCCGCTTCATTTTAAAGTTTCTCTTCTTCATCTCTTCTTCCACATCGGCACGAAAAGTGCCCTCTTCTATCCGCCGGGATTCTCCTATAAAGTCCTGCATCCTCCTTAATAAATCCTGAAACCTGTGATAAAAACCATCCCGTTCAAGGGAGTACTTAAAATCTAATTTTAATTTTGTCTCACTTAAGAAAGGTAAAAATTCCTTTTCGAAGAATTCCATATACCGGTACATGGAATTCGCTTCACTATCCGTAAATATTTTTTCCTTATTTTTATCGAGCAGCATTTTTAAAAAGGGAAACTCTAACAATTCATCATATTCCGGAGTATCTTCTTCGTGCGGTTCACTTATGATGTTCATGGCAACAATTTTATCCCTGTAACTTTTTAATTCTTTTAATTCTTTAGACACCCGGCCTCTCTGATCAACATCGATGGACGTTTTAAGGATAGCCTCGTACTCTCTGATCACTTTATTGATTTTCTTAAGTTCTACTTCCGGATCCATGATTAAGTCTAACATGCTATATATTACAGTTCAATACTATAAATCTGGCTAATATAAAATATTCTAAAAAAAGCCCTCATTTTACAGAGGGCATTTAAATTACAAGCTTCCGGTATCACCAACCATCCGACATATCATCCGTATCTCTACGGGCTTCCGCAAACAAATCTGTTACAGCACGCAAATCATCGAAATAGATATAGTAGGTGCCGTAAGCCTCCATCGGATCAAAGTCTATCTTAAAACCTAAGAATTTAATTCCCATCTGATTGGTGAAATGATACTCTGTCTGTACCACACTGGGAGGAACAGCAACGGTCATTTTTTTCCATCCCATAAAATTCAACTTGCCTACGGTTAATTCCTGCTTCCTGCCCAGGAAATCCTCTATTATCATCTTTAATGTATGATTATAATTTCTCCCGACCACCCAGACGGAAAGTGTCTTTGTTATACCCTCGATCGGCAGAGGCCGCACCGGTGAAACAGTCATAGAATTATTACCGCGTCTGTAAAACTTTACCCTTACACCGAGAACATACTTATCCGGCTCTTTTATTCCTACGCTTTGTTCATCCTTAATGGGCTTCCTATCCGCAGGTGCACCCGGCAGCCTTCTTACAGACACAATTCCCTGATCCGAAGGCATACTGGCCACCCAGAACCCGGCATCCTCAAATTTACTCACCGATATCAGCTTCAGGAGTTGCTGGGCAGAGTCGACTCCTATCTTAGCGGGATTAATGCCGGTTGCCTGAGTAAAGCCTGTACCAATGATAATAAAGACTAAAAATAATATAATGATAATTTTCTTTTTCATGCCAATCACTCCTATTTACCCGACCCGGACTTCCAGATCTTGTTTAAAACATCCGGCTCTATAAGGTTATCGCCATCGAAACGGGACTCAAAAAGGTCCGTCAGAATTTTTATCTGATCGATATAAAGATAAAAGTTATTCACCTTTTCTTCCGGCCGGGTCCATAGAACAAGTTCCGTCAACTGAAGATTCCTCCTCTTCGGAAGATACCTTCTCGCCTGAGGTATCGATGAAGGAACACGTGTGTGCAGATTTTTCCATCCTTCATACTGTAAAGACCCCAGCTGGAGAGTATGCTCTATGCCCTGATAATCACGCAGATGAACCTCCAGCGAATAGTCATAGTTGGAACCCCATGCCCATAGATCTATAGCTTTTACCCTTCCGGGCAGGTCTAAAGCTTTCGGAACAAGCTCACCCTTGTCATTTTTTGCAGCAGGGATGATTTCGATATAGTTATAAGCCTGTCTGTCGAACTTACCATGAATCCCCAGACATTTAAGATCTTTATTCTGCTTATTCCTGCCGAAAAGTGCTTCGGGCCATGCAGACGCATATGTCTTTTGCGGATAACCTTTCGTACTGAATTTACTTCCACGTACAATCCACTGCTGTGCATCCGGATTATCAAAATTCTCTATTATCTTCGAGGCATAATTTGTCGTTATCTCATCAGAATAAGCCTGAATAGAGAATAATAATAAAAATGCTACGATAAAGCACGTAAAAGCTGGAATCTTTAGCCTCATCATATTCTCCTTATTTTCTTAGATCACTAAAAATTATATTTCTTACTCAAGGGTTTGTCAAACATTTTTCCTAAAAGTAATTATTTATATATCATATATATTGCAAGTATGCTTCTTCGGCCATATAAGAACTTCTTATGTACGGTCCTGCGATAACAACAGAAATACCTCTTTTCTTCGCATCAAGTTTTAACTTTTCGAATTCATCCGGAGATACATACCGTGAAACACGCAGGTTATTCCTTGACGGCTGTAAATACTGCCCTATCGTTAAAATATCCACGCCCGCTAAAGCAAGATCTTTAAATACCATATCGAGCTCATCTGCAGTTTCTCCCATACCGGTCATAATTCCTGATTTGATAAGTACATTTGCTTTTCCCATACTCTTAGCATATTCCAATATTTCCAAAGATCTAAAGTAATCGGCTCCGGCCCTGACATCCGGGTACATCCGCGGGACTGTTTCCAGATTATGAGAAAATACATCGATTCCGCTACTCATAACCTCTGCGACCGACCGGTAACTACCGTTAAAATCAGGAACAAGCAGTTCTATTGTAACCGATGGTACCGATTTTTTAATATCCTCCACAACACGCACAAAATGGGATGCGCCTCCGTCAGGCAGATCATCCCTTGTAACCGATGTAATAACAGCATAACGGATATCCGTTTCTCTGATATACATGGCAATTCTCTTTCCCTCTTCATCATCGATTTCTGTTGGAATGCCGTGCTGCACATCACAAAAAGCGCAATTCCGGGTGCAGTACCTGCCGAGTATCATAAAACTTGCCGTACCCCGCATAAAACATTCTGAAATATTCGGACAGGAAGCTGCCTCGCATACCGTGTACAAACCAAGATCCCTGATTTTCCTTTTTGTTTTTATAACTCCGGAAGAAAGTATCTTTTTTTTTCGCAGCCATTCGGGTTTTTTATTGTACAGCCGGCCTCTCCTTTAATAATTTTCCCCAATGAATGTTACCATTCATTTCCACTGTTCCCTTTTTATCGTTTCGAAACAGCGCTTCGAGTGCTGCTGCTATTCCAGCCGCAGGATTCCGATCGATTGAAAACAGAATGACATCGTTATAAATATTCAAGGACCCTCTATCCTCGACAATTGCGGTTCCCCCGATTTTTTTTAAGATTTCCAGGCAGTACGGAGTAAGATTTAATGTAAAAAGAACAAAAACAGAAGCTCCCTTCTCCTTAAGTCTTTTAAGCGAACGCCCCACTCCGGGTTGATTATTTAAATTGTTTATCTTTATTTCGATAAGATCTTCCTTTGAACCATACTCCAGAAAACCTTTCTTAAAGTTTTTAAGTTCATCGCTTACCGAATCGTCGTAGGGATAGTAAAGAATACCGATTTTTGATCCCGGTATTACAGGCCCGGATAAACCGCCCGGGTAAACATCATCCGGATTGTCTTTATTTCTATAACCGGAATTCTGCAGAAGCCGTCCACTGATTTCTCCGGCTTTATGATAAATCCGGCCGGTATCGTAAACTATATCGATGGAATTCGGAATTGTATTTCCTGAATTTTCATTAAAATAAATAATAAAGGGTAATGAATCTTTACGCGGAAAAGTTTCCACTCTTTCATCTATTTTCAGGGATAACACCGGATCGAGTACAATCACATTAGTTCCCCCCGATATTATCATTTTATTTATTTCATCTTTAAAATCGGAATCTCTCTTAATAATACGGTAATCATATCTTACCCTTATGCCATTATATTCGACCGGGAGTGTCCCCTTTATGGTACTTATTCCATCCTCGCCGGCCCACCAGTAATCCTGTGTAAAAATAATAACCTTTTCCGGAAACAACCTTCGGGAAAGCAGCTTCACCTGTCTGCAGCCGCTGAAAGAACCGCTCAAAATAACACCAAGTACTAAAAATAATGCAAAGTGAGATACCTTTAACTTATTTTTCATTATTTTTGTCGTTTAAATTATCACAGCCGCCGTAAAGTTGCAACATAAATTCGGGGCCTTTGCATTAAAGACGGATTATTAATTTAAGAATTACATATAATTACTTGACACTTTGGCTGTTTCCATTCATATTTTTATCATAGAAGATACTCTACCAGGGAGCATTTAATGGTTCATTATAAAGACTTAGGTCTTGTTAATACACGAGAGATGTTTAAAAAAGCGATCGACGGCGGATATGCAATACCGGCATATAATTTTAATAATATGGAACAATTACAGGCGATTATTACTGCCTGCATAGATACACAGTCACCTGTAATACTGCAGGTATCCAGGGGTGCGAGAAACTATGCAAACCAGACATTGCTCCGGTACATGGCGGAAGGAGCTTTACGGATTGTAAAGGATTCGGGAAAACCTGTCCCGGTAGCATTGCATCTCGACCACGGGGATTCGTATGAACTGTGTGTCTCATGTATCGAATCCGGTTTTTCGTCCGTTATGATAGACGGTTCTTCTCTTCCGTACGAAGAAAATACTGCCCTTACCGGAAAAGTCGCAGATTATGCGCATAAGCATGATGTAACCGTAGAAGGAGAACTCGGAATACTTGCCGGCATAGAAGAAGAAGTTTCCAGCGAGGTTTCTCACTATACAGATCCGGATGATGTCGAAGATTTTGTAAAACGTACCAATGTAGACAGTCTTGCCATTTCAATCGGTACTTCGCACGGTGCATACAAATTTAAACCCGGAGAAAAGGTACCTCCCTTAAAGTTTGATATTCTTAAGGAAATAGAGAATAGAATACCGGGCTTTCCGATTGTACTTCACGGTTCTTCATCCGTTCTGGAGGAGTACGTCGGTATGATAAATCAATACGGGGGTAAGATGGAGGGGGCTGTCGGTGTACCGGAAGACCAGCTCAGAGAAGCTGCAAAATCCGCGGTGTGCAAGATTAATATAGATTCCGACGGCAGACTTGTTATGACGGCAATGGTTCGTAAATCACTTGCGGACAACCCTGAAAATTTTGATCCCAGGAAATATCTCGGCCCGGCCCGGGAAGAACTGATTAAAATGTACGAACGTAAAAACAGGGAAGTCCTGGGAAGTGCAGGAAAAGCTTAAGGATGATTAATTATCAGAGCCTGGCGGGTATATGGAAGAAAAAAAAGAAAAAACAATAGAAACAGCGAGAATATATTTTCATAAGAACGGGTACAGAAAGTTATCGCTTTCTGAGCTTATAGAAGAAGTAGGCATATCCAAGCCGACATTTTACAACTATTTTAAAAACAAGAAACATCTCTTTATTCAGACAATGCTCGAGACCTATAATGAGTTTCAGTATCAGCTTACTCAGAATTTTAAAAAAACAACTTCCGCAATAGAAAAATTGGACGCTTTTATCCAGACCTATGCATGGTTTTTAGACGAATTCCCTATTTACAGAGATCTTTATAAACCCGGCAACGATCTGTTGACACGCTGGCTGGATTCGAGATATTCGCGTGATATATTTTTTGAAGGCAGGGAAATTATCCGCTCGATACTCGAAGAAGGAATCGAAGAGGGGTTCATAGATAGTTCGATTAACACGGAAGAGATATCCATTCTTGTTTACTCGACGATTCTTTTTACCCTGTCCAACAACCCCAATCATTTTAAACGGAAAAAAGATAAAAATTTTCAGTTTAATCTAAACAATCTTACACAGTTACTCGCCGAAGGACTTATTTCAAGAAAATAAATATACAGTCTGATTGGAACAAAGAGATTTAGATTTTTGTTTTTATACCTGTTATTTTTCTGCATAGAATAAGAAATATAATACAGCTCGATAATATAAATCCTATCCCGTAAAAAAACATAAAATTATAGTAATTTATTATATACAGATATCTGCCGAAAGACGCGAGAAGTAAAACCATTACGGAAAGCCCTGCAAAGAAAACTCTGTAAATTCCGAATGTCTCGAGATAGTGTACAAGTAAAACGGCAAAAAGAAGAGAAACGGATATACGGTAAAAAGGTATAAAAAACAGAGTGAAATAATCATGTATATTAAAATCAATAACAAAATCGACATTGGAAGCCGCAAAATAG
This sequence comes from Spirochaetales bacterium, assembly GCA_003233545.1. Taxonomy (GTDB): domain Bacteria; phylum Spirochaetota; class Spirochaetia; order SZUA-6; family SZUA-6; genus SZUA-6. The sequence continues at coordinate 16,535 of QILZ01000327.1, read as the reverse complement.
AAGCCTGCAGAAAATGCCAGGAAAATAAAAATCAATTCCCCGGAATTTCTTACCGGAAACAATTTTCTGAAAAGCAGATAAAAACTCAGCAGTAATAAAAACTGGTATAAAAAATAACCTTTAAGAAAAACATAACCGAAGAGCAGAACGGGGTTGTAAGATCCCTTAAAAAAACGTATAAAGATATAATATATGATATAGGAAGGTATAAATATAAGGAAACCTTTGACAAATGAATATAAATAGTTTGTTTCAAACCGGTAGAATGACACTATAAATAGAAAGAAAAGTGGCTGTGACAACAATAAAAATACATTCATAATGGTTTTTAAAATTATCATGTCTTTTTAGAAGATTCAACCGTAAACACTATTTAATTAAAAAAGGATTGTAATATTTATATCGTGTATTATTGCACGATTTATTAATTATTAGCCTTAATTACTTGACTATAACGACGAATAATGATAATTTAGTCTCGATTATATTATTTATCAAGGAGGTGCTATGTCTGCAAAAGCGATTGCCAGAGAAAAGATACCTGACGCTGTTTTATTACTTAAAACGAAATACAGAGTCATTGCTCCTGTTCCGAAGGGTAAAACATTCGTATTTAAAAAAATAGATGACCCGCAGGAAATTGTGTTGGATTATAATACAACAATACTCCCTCTTAAGAAGTTTTTTCTTCCGCCAAGGGAAGTTCTTGTCGAGTACAATTTAAAGAAACAGGAATATCGGGAACCGGAAATCAAATCCGAACCAACTGTCTTTTTCGGAATACACAACTATGAACTTCAGGGTATTCTACGTCTCGATTATGCATTTGGCACAGGGGTAAAGGATGAGACATATCTGAAAAAAAGAAAAAATAATATTTTTATCGGTGTCACATATACACCTGATGACTTTCATTTTGCGAAATCGGTAGGAATACCGACAGACCTTAAAGAAGGATTCGATATCTTTCTTACAAAATACAACAGCCATTACAGAGTGGAAGCTCTTACTGATAAGGGTAAAAGTATTGTATCTCAATGGTCCGAATTTCTTGAGGAATGCAGCTACGACAGTGATCCTGTGGTTCACTTTAAAAATAAACTCAAACAATCCGTGGCAGGAATAAGGGAAGTATTCCATGGTGCATATAACCATCCGGTCTGGAAGGAGACATCAAAAAAATGTTACTCCTGCGGAACCTGCAATCTCGTTTGTCCTACATGTTACTGCTTCGATGTTTCGGATGAGGTTGTTCTCGGCACCAACCGGGGTTCACGTTCCAGGAGATGGGATTCATGTCAGATACTCGGTTTTACGGAAGTGGCCGGAGGCGAGGCCTTCAGAGAAAAAAGATACGACAGGGTTCGTCATAGAATGTCCAGGAAATTTGCCTATATTATGGACGACAGGGACAGACCGTTCTGCGTAGGCTGCGGCAGATGTATCAGGCAATGCACGGCTAACATCAGCATCACTGATGTTATGAATGCCCTTTTATAGGAGGTTACGATGGAAGCTAAAAATATTTATGTACCGGAAGTTGCAGACATCATAAAAATAGAAAGAATGACAGAGTTGGAAACTTTCTACGATATTAAACTTCCAGGCGGCAGGGACCTTGGGCATGAACCGGGTCAATTCGTGGAAGTTTCTGTTTTCGGAATCGGAGAAGCACCCATATCCGTTTCATCATCACATTTCAAAAAGGGTTCATTCGAGATGGTTGTAAGGAATGTTGGTAATGTAACTCAGGCTATGCAGAAACTTAAAGTGGGAGACAAGCTGGGAATCAGGGGACCCTTCGGACATGGTTTTAAAACGAAGGATTTCGAAGGTAAAGATATTGTCATTATCGCCGGCGGAATCGGACTTGTTCCGTTAAGGTCTTTGATAAATACAATTATCGACCCTGCCGAACGAAAAAAATACGGTAGAGTTATAATACTGTACGGATCCAAAACGAAGGAAGAGTTTCTTTTTCGCGGTGAACTGGAAACATGGGAAAAGCGGGATGATATAGAATATCATGTCACCGTAGATAGGAAAACAAGCGGATGGAACGGGAATGTCGGTGTCATAACAACACTCATTCCCGGCTTAAAACTCGATCTCCATAACACAATCGCTGCTATATGCGGTCCGCCCGTTATGTATAAATTCGTTATTCTTTCCCTCCGGTCAAAAGGGTTAAAGGATAATCAGCTATATGTTTCACTCGAAAGAAAAATGAAGTGCGGAGTCGGAAAATGCGGACATTGCCAGATCAATAATATCTATGTGTGCCAGGAAGGGCCTGTATTTAACTACACTTATATAGAAGACCTCAAGGAGGCGATATAATGAGTAAACCAAAGGTAGCATTCTTTGATTTTACAAGCTGTGAGGGATGTCAGCTTTCCAAGCTAAACCTCGAAAACGATCTTCTTGATATACTCGAACTTGTGGACATCGTTAACTTCAGGGAAGCAATCTCCGACCACGGCGAAGATTACGAAATTGCTTTCATCGAAGGTTCTATAAGCACCCCGCATTGTGTGGAGAGAATACATAAAATAAGACGTCAGGCTAAAATAGTTATAGCTCTCGGTTCCTGCGCCCATATAGGAGGCATTAATGCAATAAGAAATAATATGGATCAGGACGAGGTAAGAGAGACTGTTTACGGGAACGACAAATATCTTTTTCCCTCGATAAAGGCACAGGCAGTATCCGATGTCGTCAAAGTCGATTACGTTATACCGGGCTGCCCGATGGATAATCAGGAGTTTAAAAGGGTATTAAGCGCACTCCTTACAGGGAAAATACCGGAAATACCGGAGTATTCGGTATGTGTGGAATGTAAGGCAAAAGAGAATGAATGTCTTTATGATTACGGGATTGTATGTATGGGACCGATTACACGTGCGGGATGCAGAGCAGCATGTCCTACAAACGGACACTACTGCTACGGATGCAGGGGACTGGTACCGGACTTAAATAAAAATGCAGCTAAGGATGTAATGGAAAAGTATAAACTATCCATAGACCAGATAAAAAAACGATTCTATATGTTCAATACAAACTATGTAAATATGGAGGAAAAGAGCTATGAATAACCTCTCTATAAGAGTTCCCTATGTAACCCGTGTCGAAGGTCATGGCACTATTGCGGTTGATTTAAAAGAGGGTAAACTTATTAAATCCGTTCTTGAAATTGTCGAACCTCCGCGGTACTTCGAAGCTATGATGAAAGGATACCTATACACGGATGCCGCAGTTATAAGCTCCAGAATTTGCGGCATCTGCTCCGTCGGCCATCAGATAACCTCCGTAAAGACAACAGAAAAGGCTCTGGGTTTCGATATCAGCGATCAGACAGTTACCCTGCGTAAACTTTTAGTTTATGGTGCTACAATGCAGAGTCATATTCTGCATATATTTTTCCTTGCAGCGCCGGACCTTTTTAATGCTCCGTCCGTTATTCCGCTGGCAAAAACACATCCGGATACGGTAAAAATGGCTTTAAGAATGAAACGTCTTTCCAATGACATATGCGATATAATCGGTGGAAGAACAATTCACCCGAATCGTCTTGTTCCGGGAGGTTTTACAAAACTCCCTACCGAGGAACAGCTCCTGTGGATAAAAGATAAATTAGAAAACCAGATGGTCCCGGATGCAAAAACTTCATTTGAACTTCTAAAATCACTTGCGGATAAATTTCCGGCCTTTATTAGAGAAACCGAGTATATAGGACTTAAGACGGACAGTGAATATGCATTCTATGATGGTGATATTTCATCTACGGATACCGGATTAACCCCGGAAAAAGATTATATGAGTATTACAAATGAATTTATTGTCTCTCATTCCACGGCAAAACATGCAAAACACAGACGTTCATCATACGCCGTAGGTGCTCTGGCACGGCTTAATAACAATTACGGCAAGCTTAATCCGCTGGCGGGAGAAGTTGCCGATGCCCTGGGTATGAAACCGATAGTTGCCAATCCTTTTCTTAACACGGTTGCTCAGCTTATAGAAACCATTCATGTTACGGAAGAATCAATAAAAATACTCGATGCACTTCTTACCACTGGAATAAAAGCGGAACGCCCCTTTGTTCCGGCCAAACTGCATGAGGGAACAGGTGTAGGCTGCACGGAAGTGCCGCGGGGTATCCTTTTCCATGAATACACATACGACAACAAAGGACGTATCGTAAAGGCGAACTGTGTTATTCCCACAAACCAGAATGCACAGAATATCGATGACGATATGAAAGAACTTGTTCCCTGGATGATAGCCAACAACTTTGATAAGGATAAAATGACACTTACACTCGAGATGCTTGTAAGGGCTTACGATCCGTGTATCTCATGTTCGGTACATTTCTTAGATGTAAAATATGTGGAATAGCCTGTATAAGGAAAATGTTTTGACGTCTTTAAATGATGCGGGAATCTTACAAAAAAATATCTCTATAATTGGAATCGGAAACAGTTTCAGAGGAGACGATGCAGCCGGTCTATATATTATTGAATATTTAAGGGAAAGATATTCGGACATATTAGGACCTGTCAGGGATGCATGTAACATAAACATTCAGCTTATCGATGCTTCGCATGATCCTGTGCTTGCAGGTTCGATAATTGTCGAAGGGAATCCTGTTATTATAATCGATGCTGCCGAAATGGGTCTCGAGGCAGGTTCATGTTGTGTTCTGAAAATATCCGATCTGAAAGATTCCGTATCTTTACGAACCGTTTCTACACATGGTTTAAATATTTCTCAAGTTTTAATTATGGCCGAGACTCTCGGTTTTTCGGAAAATATTAGAATAATTGGTATTCAGCTTGATAATACCGGACACGGAGATACTATATCCCAAAAAATATTATCCGGAACCGATGAAATTGTACAAAAGATTTTAGAGGAGGTAAAAAAACTGATATGAATAAAAAGATATTAATAGTCGACGATGATAAGGATATTTTTGAATCTATGAAAATTGTCCTGGAAACCGAAGGATACCATGTCTTATGGGCAACAAACGGAGAAGACGGCCTTAAAATGGCCAGAGCGGAAAAACCTGATCTCATGATTCTCGATGTTATGATGAATACGGATGACGAAGGATTTCAGGTGGCATACAGGATCAGGAACGATGCCGATCTTTCGGATCTGCCTATTATAATGGCAACAAGTGTATCACGGAAAACAGGCTTTTCCTTTGACCGGGAAAGGGATGCGGATTTTCTTCCTGTAAATGAATTTCTCGAAAAACCTATAGATCCGAAGGTTCTGATAGATAAGGTGAGAGAAAACCTGGGACAGTAATAATATTTATGGACTGGATTTGTACAGAACAGTCTCCTCTATTTTCCTCACCTGGGATTTATAGAGGGAAATGATGTTTACACCATAGTCTGCTATCAGCTGAATCATGTCTCTCGGGTTATCGCTGCTGTCCTCACCGTTTATTCTATCACCGGCATCGCCCAATCCGGGAACAATGTAGGCTTTTTTGTTCAGAGCAGGATCCATCCATAGAGTATATATCTCTGCATTTTCAACCGCTCTTACAATTCTTAACGAACCCTTTAATACGGATATAACGTTAAAGAATCGTATCGATTTCGGTTTGATGTTCATTTTTTTCAGGTAATGTATTATTGTAATAAGACTTCCGCCGGTTGCGTTCATAGGATCTGCAAAAACCAGATCTTTCCCGTCGAGCTGTTCCAGATTAAAATGAGATCTTTCCAGATCTAGTATATACTCCATATTATGCTCTTCCTTTGTATCATCACGGTGTATCTTGAAAAGTGCAAAGGGAGTAACATAGTTTATTGAAGAATATTCCTGTATTTCCTTTGACATTATCATGGAAGGGAGTAAGGCACCGCGCAGCATAACACACATTACGCTGTTTTTTATTTTATCATCGACATACGGTATTTTGTGAACGGCATAATGCTGAATAGGTATATTTACTGCCGTTTTGATGAAAATATAGTTTTTTCTATGGTCATCAGACCCGCCGAATGCAAGATTAAAGAGAAGTTCATAGGCCCGCTGGATATAGTATACAAATTCCGGATGCTCTGTCCCCGGGTCTCTCAATTTTGCAATTAAACGTGAAGCTTCTCCGTGAATACTATTAGGTGTTTCGAAAGAATACACATGTATATTAGGTTCCCGTTTTGTTATGCTCTGCATCATTTTCCCCATCTCATTATACAGGGAAATAAGTTTATCCTTTGCTTTATTTTTACCCCCGTTATCATCGATGGATAACAGTTTCTCATAAAAATGCAGGCTTTCGGCATATTTCTTATCCATGAAATCTATGCTGTCTTTATCCTCCTGAGTCAGATAACCATCAAAATCATCAGCTCTTAAAACAATTTTGTTCATAAAAAACCTCCGGAAATTTCTTATCACTTTATATAAGAATAAACACATCGTCAATCTTTACGGGTAATTATTGATTTAAATCTTAAAATAAAATATATTAGCAGTACATGCTGTTTCGGCAAGGAGAATAATTTATTAATTACGATAATAATAATATACGGATACGATACACCTTTAAGGGAATTATACAGGGTGTCGGATTCAGGCCGACTATTTACAGATGTGCCGCCTCTTTGAATTTAAACGGCTTCGTGCAGAACAGAAGATCGGAGGTCGTTGCGGAGATACAGGGTCCTAAAGATGCCGCAGATAATTTCTATGGAAAACTCAAGAATATTTTACCTCCTTCTGCCCTGATAGAGAGCTACACTGCCGAAACAATTCCTCTTAAAGATGAGGAATCCTTTAAAATAATAGAGAGTCTTTCCACTACGTATAATTTCCCCCCCATTCCTCCCGATCTTGCTCTCTGTGATGACTGCAGAGAGGAACTTTTTAATCCCGGCAACAGAAGGTACCTCTATCCGTTTATTACCTGTACGCAGTGCGGACCGAGGTATTCTATTGTAGAGGATACACCCTTTGACAGGGAAACAACCTCCATGATCGATTTCCCTCAATGCAGCGGCTGCAGCAAAGAATATACCGATCCCATGGACAGGCGCTTCCATTCCCAGACAAACTCATGCAGTCTCTGCGGCCCGGAACTTACACTTGTTTCCGCCCCGGGAAAAATAATTTCCGGCGATCCTGTTCTGAATACGATTAACGCCCTTAATCAGGGAAATATCGTGGCCATCCAGGGTATCGGGGGATTCCACCTTGCTGCAGATCCTCTCCATTCGGAAGCGGTTTTAAGATTACGGAGCGATAAGGAAAGAGAAAAGAAACCATTCGCCCTGATGGTTCGTGATATGGAAACAGCGGATGAACTAACCATCCTGGAAGAGGAAGATAAAAAAATACTTTCCTCTTCCGCAAGTCCCATTTTGATTCTTCCATGCAGGGAGAATAACCCCGAAGCTTTAAAAGCGGTTTCCGACACTAATACACTCGGCATCTTCCTCCCCTACACTCCGCTTCATTTACTGCTCTTTTTACATCCTCATTCAAAAATACGCTACAAATATCTTATCATGACTTCCGGTAATCTTAAAGATGAACCTATAATTACAGATCCTCATACCGCTCTTACGAAACTCGGAAGAATTGCGGACATGTTTCTTTACAATAACAGGAGAATCATCTTCAGAACCGATGATTCTATAGTGCGAAGAGGAAAATATTCCGGCCGGGCTATTTTAAGAAGATCAAGAGGATTTGTTCCCAAGCTTATCCATATCAAATACAACAGCCCGCAGACTGTTATCGGAATCGGGGGGGATTTAAAAAGTGCACCTGCACTGTTAAAGGGAAACGATATTTACCTCTCGCCGTACATAGGAGACCTCGATAATCCGATAACAGAGATGGAATTCAAGAAGCAGATAACTAAAATACTATCACTTTACAATGTACAGCCGGACAGGATCGTTTATGACATGCATCCGGGTTATCATTCTTCGAAATGGGCGCGTAATGCATCTTTTCCGCAAAAGACAGAGGTTCAGCATCATCATGCACATATTCTGTCCGTAATGGCGGAACATAATCTCGATGAGGTGTTAGGCCTTTCTTTTGACGGCACAGGTTATGGAACGGACGGCAATATCTGGGGAGGAGAATTTATCCATGCCACACGTTCCGATTTCGTACGTCTCGGACATTTCATGTATTTCCCTCTTCCCGGAGGTGAAACCGCGATAAGGAATCCGGCTAGAATTCTTGCCGGACTGTTGTACGATTCAATCGAACCCGATGATCTTTACCGGCTGTTAAAACCTCTGTCGGATCTATCGGAAAAACAGTACGCTTTACTTCTCGATATTCTTAAACAGCGTATAAATACCCCTCTCACCTCATCTCTTGGCCGCATTTTTGATGCGGCTGCCGCGGCCTTAGGGCTTGTACGAAATGTAACTTACGAAGGTGAAGGCCCGATTAAACTCGAAGGGATTGCAGCACTGCATCCCTGTAAAACCGGCAATACCGGACAGCTCTATACGGATAAGAGCACTTCCCCAAAAAACATGCCGGAAATAAAACATGACCGGCAAAACGACAGTTTTCAGATCGATGTCTCGAAATTACTCCATACTCTTCTAACTGAAAAGAATAATGGTAATATTTCCCGCCTCGCATTCATGTTTCATTCACGAATTGCAGATGCTTCCGTTGCAGGGGCGGACATTATGAGAGAGAAAACCGGGATTAACAGTATTGCCCTTTCCGGCGGAGTTTTTCAGAATATAATTCTCCGGGAAATCCTTATTCCGAAACTAAAACAAAGAGGATATGATGTTTATCTGAATATTTCCGTGCCCCCGGGCGACGGAGGACTGTCGATAGGGCAGGTATATTTTAATTATAAGCAAGAAGGAGGAGATTAATATGTGTCTCGCAACACCGATGAAGATAATCGCTCTTAAAAACGGAACTACGGCAACTGTAAAACAGAGCACCGTAGAAGCTGATGTAGATATATCGCTTCTTGAAAATCCGGAAGTCGGCGATTTTGTAATAGTACATGCAGGGTTTGCCATAGAAATACTGGATTACAGTGAAGCAAAGGCTCGTCTTAAGCTTTTCGAGAAACTTGCGGATATTAAGAGTTCTTTTAACGAAGCAGAGGTCTGAATAATGTTATCATCCCATTCTATCGACGGCATAAAGAAAGAAATAAGATCTATTGCGTCCCGGCTTAAGAAGGATATCGTAATTATGGAGGTCTGCGGTACACACACAGTCTCCGTACGCAGAGCAGGGATACACTCCCTCCTACCTCCCAATATTCACTTAATAGCCGGGCCGGGCTGCCCTGTATGCGTAACACCTACAGGTTATATAGACAATGCCATTAACCTTGTACGGGAAGACAGAGCGGTTGTCGTAACATTCGGAGACATGCTGAAAGTTCCGGGTTCCGAAGGTATTTCATTATCCCGCTATACGGGAAGCGGATCCGTCCGCATCGTCTATTCCCCTCTTGAGATTCTTAAAATCAGGGAAACGGTTACCAAACCTCTTGTTTTTCTGGGCATAGGCTTCGAAACAACAATTCCCACCATAGCGGCTACATTTTTACGGGCTGCAGAGGAAAAAAATAAGGATATTTATCTGTATACGGGATTTAAAACAGTACCGGTCGCTCTCGAAGCACTCCTGGGTATGCCGAACAGCATGATCGATGCATTCCTGCTGCCGGGACACGTATCCGTCATCATAGGAGAGAACCCGTACAGAGATGTTCTCGAAAAGGAGGGGGGAGTACCGGGAGTTATTGCCGGATTCGAACCGGACGATATTCTTATTGCTTTACTATTTATCTTAAGACAGATACGGGAAGGTACTCATAAAGTGGAAAATGCATACAAACGAGCCGTTCGCGCCGAAGGCAACTCCAGAGCCCGTGATGTTATCTACAGGCTTCTGGAGCCGGCTGATGAACTGTGGAGAGGTCTCGGAATAATTCCCGGAAGCGGTTTAAAACTTAGACCGCAATTTTCCCGGCTGGACGCCAAATATGTCTTCGGCTTTAAAGAGGAGTACAATTATGAACCCTCAGGATGTCTCTGCGCAGAAGTACTTCAGGGAAAACTATCACCGCTTAAATGTCCCCTGTTCGGCAAAACGTGCACTCCGGAAGAACCTGTAGGTCCATGCATGGTTTCCTCCGAAGGCGCATGTGCAGCATATTACAGATACGGAGATATAAAGGTATGAAGTATATAAAACTTGAACACGGAAGCGGAGGAGCTCTTTCCAGGCAGCTGACGGAAGAGATTATTTACCCTATCCTGAAAAATAATATCTATACCGAACTATCAGATGCCGCAGTAATAGAGGCAAACGGAAAGATTGCCTTTACCACGGATACATATGTTGTAGATCCGGTCTTCTTTCCGGGAGGAGATATCGGTAAACTGGCAGTCTGCGGAACATGCAATGACCTGTCTGTCTCGGGCTCGAAGCCGCAGTACCTTTCGCTGGGTCTTATTATAGAGGAAGGCTTCCCGATAGAACAGCTTATCCGTATACTTAACTCCATACGGTCCACAGCAGATAGTGCCGGGGTTAATATAATAACAGGAGATACAAAGGTTGTACCGAGCGGTAAGGGAGGGAATATTTATATAAATACTTCGGGTATCGGCATAAAAGAATATTCGGAAATCATCTCGGCCTCGCGGATCGGTGTTAACGATGCCGTAATCATCTCAGGTCCAATCGGCTCTCACGGCATAGCGATTATGGCAAGCAGGGAATCGATTAATATAGGTTCTAAAATCAGGTCCGATGTTGCCCTCCTCTATCCCTTATGCCGCAGCTTGTTCGACCTTGGCAGCCGGCTGCGTTTTCTGCGGGATACGACAAGAGGCGGGCTTGCTGCAATACTTAATGAAATCTGCTCGGGAAACAATTTCGGACTTAATATACGGGAGTCCACTATTCCCGTAAACGAGGATGTCCGTGCTGTATCCGACATCCTGGGCCTTAATCCGATAGAAATTGCAAACGAAGGGGTACTGACTTTAGTAACCGATCCCGGTTCCGCACAGGAAGTCCTCGATATTCTGCATCGTCATGAAACAGGCAAAGAAGCGGCAGTTATCGGAAATGTTACAGAAGCTTACCCCGGCAGGGTTATCCTGGAAACCCTGGTAGGGGGGAAACGTATTCTGGACTATCCGAGGGGTTTACTGCTTCCGCGCATATGTTAAAAAATATCGTTATTCACCATTATACCTGATCAGGGTTACCACATCATAATCTGCAAGAACAGTGCTGTAATTTAAAAAAGGAAGACCTATAACTGCAAATATCCCTTCTATTAAAGCACCGCCCTTCCGGAGCAGTTCGGAAGCGGCCTTCAGTGTGCCTCCCGTAGCAATAAGATCATCCACTACAGCGACTCTCATTCCCGAATAGATATCGCTCCTGTGCACTTCCAGCGTATCCTCCCCGTATTCAAGTGCAAAATTTATTCTGTACGTTTCACCCGGAAGTTTTCCCTTTTTTCTTAACAGTATTATAGGAAGACCGAGTGTATATGCCACCGGAGCCGCAAAAAGAAATCCTCTCGATTCAACGGCCGCAATAGCATTAACCGCCTTTTTATCCACCAGTCCGACCATCTTTTCCACACAATACTTAAGTGCCTGCGGATTCATAAGAACACTCGTAATATCATAAAAAAGAATTCCCGGCTTTGGAAAATCCGGCACCTTTCTGATTGCACTGTCAAGATCGAATATCTTCTTATTTTTATCTTCCATTTACAATAACCTCATATTTTCTTATTAAAGACTTTAACCATTTTCGGATGTTATCTTCATCTATTGTATCCGTAATAACGAGGCTTTCACCGTGACATGTTATTCCGGTATATTCAAGTACATTCTGCCAGGCTTTCACCGTATCATCCGTGCCGAAGGAGATAATACCGGCTACCCTTCCGGACAGATTAATTCCCTTTAATGCCCTTACAATCCCGGAATAATCCTTGTTAATCGGATTATCACTGCTGCTGTCCGATGCAAAAATAATGATATCGGATGCCGCTATATCGGGCATTGCAGCATCGGCTGCCATTTTAACTCTTATATCATATTTTTTGGAATCTGTTGCTCTTCTTATTATATCTATTACACGCTGTTTTTCAATATCGCAGGGTACATAAATAACACCGATATGATACATGAATCCCTCCCTTGCTCTATGTTGATAATTTATACTATTATGGAACATTCCGATTGTCAATTCGAATTGACTTTAAGGATAATAACTAATTAAACCAATCATAGAGGAGGTTAAAAGATGGGTAAAATTATCGACGGCAAAGCAATTTCCGGAGAAATATACGAGGAAATCAGGCAAAAGGTTAAAAAGTACAGGGTTAACTACGGACGGGTTCCCGGTCTTGCAACTCTGCTAATCGGTGACAATCCTGCTTCTAAAAGCTATATACGCAGTAAAATTAAAAGAACGGAAGAAACAGGATTTAGGTCTTTCCACATGGACCTGGAAAGCGGCAGTACCTTTAAAGAAATCATAGAACAGATAAATCTATGGAATCGTGATGAAACCATAGACGGAATTCTTGTCCAGCTCCCTCTGCCGGATCGACTAAGAAAATATACCGATACGATTATGGATACGATCGATCCTGCAAAGGATGTTGACGGTTTCCATCCCAACAATATGGGCCTGCTTGCAAAGGGAAATCCCAGATTTATACCATGTACACCGAGGGGCATTATAGAAATACTTAAACATGAAAATATAGAGATTAACGGGAAACATGCGGTTATTATCGGCAGAAGCCAGATTGTAGGACTGCCGCTCGCCATTCTGCTTCTCATGAAGGACGCTGCAGGAAATGCCACTGTTACCGTCTGTCATTCCAGAACAAAAGACATAGCCGCTTTTACACGTCAGGCTGACATTATAATCGCTGCACTGGGAAAGCCTCATTTTGTTACCGCCGATATGATAAAGGAAGGATCGGTTATTATCGATGTAGGCATTAACCGAATCGAGGATCCTTCTGCTAAAAGAGGCTATAGAATTGTAGGTGATGTGGACACGAATGCCGTAAAGGGAAAGGCAGCTGCCGTAACCCCGGTCCCCGGCGGAGTCGGACCCAATTGCAATGCTTCTCTTAAACACATTAAATTCCTACGAAAAAAGGCAAATACGGAATACCGGCTGATACGCCGTGCAGGATTTGCCCAATCTTTCACCGGGCAGACTAAAAAAGGGCTCGATGTCGATATCGACCTTTTTTAGTGCTTTAACGTAATCCTAAGATGTAAGCGACCCGCTGTCTTGTGATATACTCTGAAGCATGGAATATCGGAAACAAACACACCAGTATATTATACGAGGTATCATATAGGGATATCGACCAGATACCGTAGAAAGATATTTAAGAAAGGTGTTGGTGAATATCTGGAAAAGTTGGTACATCAAGTAACGACCCATTAGATGACCTACTACATAACTATCTACAATAAAAGCAATTACTAATCTGCCGCCCCTTCATTCAGGCATATTACTACCTGCCGTCGCTTCCGTGTACCGGAATACAGACGGTAAAGAAGAAGATTATTAATCTTATTGAGGCTCTGCTGCGGGAGAGATTCATTATACAATAACGCTTACACCTTCATAACAGGCACTATAACCGGCTTTTATTTAGGAATAAATCAATAGATGTAGGCTATGTTGGGAAAGTGTGTTGATTTTTAGCCTATTATCATAGCCAATATGAATAATTTAGTATATACTTATATTATAAAAATTCATTCATCATAAGGATGGAATTCCATGGAAAAAAAGGATCTGGTGAATCTAATTTCTTCCCTCTCCCGATTGGAACTCGAAGAGCTTCGGACCACGATTGATCAGAAACTCAACCCACATATTCAGTCCAGTATTTCTCAGCTCATCGATGAACAACGATTTTCCGCAGGTGCCAAGTGCCCCCACTGTCGTAAAACTCATATACGCCGCAACGGAACACGCAATGGAAAACAGCGGTATATCTGTGTCGACTGTGGAAAAACCTTTGGAAGCACCACCGGATCTATTCTTTCTGGAACGAAAAAAGACATCTCTGTCTGGGTGAAATACTGTGAATGCATGGCCAATAAACTGTCATTAAGGAAGTCCGCAGAAATTTGCGATATTGATTTGCAGACGGCATTTTTTTGGCGTCACAAGATCCTGCAGGCTCTTAATGCGGATGATCAAAAGCAGTTATCCGGTATTGTTGAATCGGATGAGACCTATTTTCCTGATAATTTCAAAGGCAACTGCAATGCAGCTGCAAACCTGAATAAGCCGAAACAAGAGCACCGAGGAGCAGATGATAATGATACCCCCAAGTCCTCTGCGTACAAGAAGCACTGTGAATCCGGTCATAAGCACAAGCAGAGGTAAAGCGACGAGTACACGTGGCCTAAGCAGGCAGAAGGTGTGCGTTCCCTGTGCGATAGACCGGACAGGCAAAGTACATGGAATGGCAGCAGGCCGGGGCAAGGTCTCCGCTGATTTTCTTCATATGGCCTATGATGATCACATTCTAGAAGGAGCCGTGTTAGTTACAGACAAGGATTCCTCTGATCGTAAGTTTGCTCGGGAAAACCATCTTGAGATTATTCAGCTAAAAAACAAGACGGAGAGCCGGAAAGGGTTATACAACCTGCAGCGCGCCAATAATTTGCATGGTCAGTTAAAGAATTTCGTAGGGAATTTCAAGAATGTGTCAACCAAGCATTTGAACAACTATGTGGTCTGGCTCGGCTGGGATGTTGAAAACAAGGGGATGACCGTTCGGGCTACTGCGGAGAGCATTCTGCGCAGTGCGGGCGCTGCATTCTATCGTACCAGGTGTGCGGATATCCGCTTCAAACCCGCACTGCCCTTTGAAACTGGGTTGGGTAGCAATTTTCAACACACGCTCCCAACATAGCCTCTTATTTTAAGTTTAAATCTACTTTCGGTTGGTCTTTATATACTCTATCTTCAATTCTGCCTACAAACCTTTTTTCCAGAAGAAATATATGGGATTGGCTTAATGCTCCTTTTCATGCTTATTCTCATTCACCACCAAAGATCCTTCAACCTGAACTTGACTTTTTCTAATTTGGACAGCTATGAGTATGCATAACAATCAAATGGACACAGACGCCTTCTCGTCGCTACGCTCCTGCGAGGGCGCTGGTCATTTGGATGTTGAGACTGTAGAAAAAGCGTAAAAAGACTTTCTTTAAGTATTTTCCCATGATAAAATTCTATTAATCTGGGGGGGATAGACGGCGACTGCTCCAAAACTTTTGTTACATAGAATTATATTCCTTGAGTTTATCATCTATAAATTTACTTATTTCTCTTCCTTTTAGAACTTTACCTAAACCAAGATAAGTTTTTGAATATTCATTTTCATTTCTTAAAAAACTCGAAGATAACATTCCCAGGAAAAGTATCCTATTCCCTACTACAATATCATTCTTTGATGGATAAGTCCCTCTATTATATATGAATACAGGACTACCTGATGAGCCTGGATAAACGCCTGCGTCTATTAAAAACTCCGGTTTATCATTAAAATCATTCCAATATGGAGTTGCAGTAATTCCTTGCCTAATAATTGGTGTATTATTATGTTTATCATAAATGCCATTAGGATATCCAATAAATGTTATATTCTCTATAGCTGACATTTCATTAATAACATCTTCATTAGGCATTATTTCTTTGGTAATAGCTTTAAAAAATATTGTAATCCTATTTTCTCCTAATTGATTTAATATCGGCCCCAATGGGAAAATGGCAATATCTAACTCATCATCCATATTGCTTGTTAATAATTCGCCATCAATTTGAACAGTTATTCTTTCTCCCAGATTCGGCTTGTTATTTTCTTTTTTTACAAATGCAATTGTACCATTTCTTGAATTCTCAACAACGTGTTTATTTGTAACAATAAATAAAAAATTAGTATTACTATTAATAATCTTAGTAAATATAAATCCCGTTCCAGAAGAGGTTGTTCCATCCCTTTTTACAGACCAAATAGGGACAGTAGTAAACAATAATTGATTAGCAGTATCATTCATTTCCATTTTCACCCTCCTCATTACATATTGCATTATTTATCGGTTTCAATTCTTCTAAAATTATTTCAACATCTTCTTTTCCAATTTTAAATTTATAGAACTTATACATTATTATAAAAATAAGTGAACCGCCAGATATTATTGGCAATAAGGTAAATAATAAAAAATACAACTGTGTATCAATAGAATTTATCGAAAATGCTGCAGTTATAGCTATGCTACTTGTTGAAGAGAAAAATAACAAAGCTAATTCATCCCAATTAAATGGGGTTTTCTTAATATTAAGTAGTTTCTTATAGATTTTAAGAATAATGCTCTTCTTTTGTCATTTTTCAAAATACTGACCCCCCTAAAATCACAATACTGACCCCCACATAATCGGTATGTTGACCCCCCCTTTGTGAAAATTATACT
>QILZ01000186.1 GCA_003233545.1 Spirochaetales bacterium | reverse complement strand
CGTATCGCCTCGAGCCAGTTAGTTCCTGCTGTCTTAATATGGAATCTGCCTTCTGTCTGTTTTCCTATAATGGGAAAGACTCTGAATTTATCGCTTCCCGAGTGTACGGAAATTCGATAACCCATAATTTTTGCGATGAGTACATGTGTTTTAAAAGATTTTTCGAATTTATCAGGATTCCCTATATAATCTATCGCTTTCTGAAATTCTCCGACAAAACGGGGTGCAAGCGAAGCGATTTTAATTCCCTTTTTTTCAGCTTCTTTTGCTATAAAGACGTGAGCTTCCGGAGTCGTAGGTGTATCGGTTTCATCGATCGACAGCTCAAAATCAAAGTTATCTTCGCCGGCGGTCTCTACAGCCGTGTTGTACAATCGTAACGCATGGTCTATAGCATCCTTATAAATTAATACGATTCTCATAAGTGTCCCGCTGTTTAAGCGAATTTCTTCGCCGTTTTCGAGATTTACTGTGTAGTTAAGGTATGACTGTTCCAGAGACTTCCTGGTGTCCTCATCGATACCGGAGTATTCCGTTTTAATTACATGGTCATCTGCGGATGTATATTCTCCGTGAATATAATCGGAAACATCCGCTGTAATCATGGTAAAACCGATAGAAAGTGCTGTTTTTACCCATTCCTCTGTTTTAAGATGATCTCCGTCTGCTCCCCACGGTTCTTTATATCCTTCCTGAAAAACAGCCCATGTAGCGGAATCCAGAACGTCATTGTAATTTCTGTCTGTAAGTGTCAATTCCCGTACGGACTGCTGGGCAAGAACAGGATTAGCCATGTATTTTTTAAATATCTTAATATGGCCGGGGCCTGCAATTCCGAGCCTGTCTCCGACCCCGAAGGATACGCCGGCATTTTTAAGCGTGGAAGGTGCTGTAAAAGGAAATAATTTTCGTAGTTTTATGGCATTTGTGTTGTTAAGCGGACAGAATAGTATATTTATTCCTTCGAGAGATCCCTGTATGCCTTCGAAATCCGGCGGGAATCCGCTTTTAGAAAAGATTGCCAGGGCGCGTTTAATGCCCTGTTTTATAATCAGATACAGAAGTGTATTTTCTTCCTGCAGAGATTCAGGGTAGAGGTAAGGGTTGTACTGCAAAGAAAGGATTTTATCCTTATCGATTCCTTTATCCGTGAAAAGCTCTTTAAAAAGACCGTCTTCCCGAACGGAATTTACCCAGTTCTCCGTGTCCTGCTTTTGAAATTCCTTGTATATCATTAATTCCTCCTGAAAATAGACTGTCAAATTAACCGTCTATTTGTAATGCCGATCGATTATCGCCAGCTATTTATCGCTTTTAAGGCGGTGAAGTACTTCTCCCGCATGGTCCACATAGAGAATGTCTTCGTTTTCCCTGCCTTTATATTTCTCCGTATCGATGCTCTTAGGGTCCATGTACCCCAAGTTTATCTCCCTGCACTTTTTTTCGGGAATAGCTGTTGCGAGTACTACCTCTATTCTCGGTTTTTCAATACCATTTTCGAATGTACCGACCCCTCTTACATGAGTAGAATGTGCAATAACTCCTCTTGGAATATCACGGAACCTGTCCATCTGCTTTAAAAAATAGTCCCTTACATGATAGCCTATTTTATCGAGGTATTTACCCCATGTAAATGATACTTCCTTTATATGAGGGGCATATATAATGAGCTTGCCTCCGTCGGCGATAACAGGCTCGAGTTTATACATAACCTTTCCTGCTGTCCATATCTCATCGTACATCTCGGGTGCTCTTCCAAGTACGACCTTGTAAGGCCTGTCTTTATAAACAACATGAATTCCTGAGGATAGCTCCGCAGCATCGGACCAGGCTTCTTCAGGCGTACCGACGTACAGGCCTGCAAGGTGATTATCCGGTCTTACAACCATGGAAATATTATGCCTCGGAATGGTTACAAACGAGGTCGCCCTGTTGACAACTTCCCGTACCGGTGTATGTTTAAATCCTATTGTTTTCCAGCACGTAATAACCGCACCGAGCCAGTGGAAAAAATGTACAAATTCGCCGCCCGATATTCCGGGAAAAAGATACTTATTGCCTCCCGAATAACCGACAACTTCATGGGGAAAAACAGGACCCAGGATGATAATTAAGTCATAATCGTAGATATGTTTATTAATTACAATATCTACTTCCTCCCTGAACAAGCCGCCGGTTATTTTTTCTATATCATCTTCCGTTAGTTTGCCTATTTTAATTAATGTCCCCTCTTTGTACCATTCATGGTTGTATACCATGCTGTCTTTAAAAAGATTTCTCCTCTCATCTGCAGTAATGCCGTAGAGTTTAAGTATTTCCTCTTCTTTTAAGGGCTGATGTGTTCCGAGTGCAACCATAAAATCAAGTTTCTCCGCCTTAGCTCCTATTATCTTTTTTAACAGGTGTATCATTAAGGGAAGGGGTGATGTCCTGGTTGCATCAGGGGTTAAAACGAGGACTCTTTTATCTTTATAAAGGGTTTCCGGTGTACCCTTTATAATAATACTTTCTATCTGCTCACCGGTAAGTTTATAATTCGGGCCGCCTGTTCCTTCTGCCATTATATCAACCTCTTCTCTGCCATGGAGGAGTATCGGGTAATAGTTTTTCGAAATCCTCTATACGTTTCTTTTCATATTCTCCTGTAAATGTACCGTTAAAGAACCTCTCTATACCTTCTTTAAAGAATCTGTCCCATGATTCCTCTTCGTGGCCGGGATTTATCGGAAAAAAGAGGGCATCTACTGCTTTTGCAGCTCTCATGTCGCCTGGAGCATCGCCTACCATCAGTATTTTATCGTTCGGATATTTGCCCGATGCCGATAGCTTAAGATGTTCCTTTTTTGTTCCCATTTCCTGCCCTGCTATTATTCTTACATATCTGTCGATTCCATGCTCTTTCCACTCGCGCTCCAGGGCTTCCCCCGGAGTTGCAGAAACTACTATTATATCCGCTTTTTTTTGAAGTTTTTCAAGGCTCTCTTTAACGCCGGGGAATGGCGGAACACCTGTTACCATATCTGCTATTGCCGCGTTTACCGCTTCGGACCATTTTAGCGCAAGGGTCAGCAGGGGATCCTCTGTTCTTGCCACTTCCTTCTTTAATGCGGGATTTCCCAGTGACGTCTCCCGTTCCACCCAGTCCTTCAGCTGCTTTGCATCTGGAATGGTTACTATGGAGCGCTGCACTTCGGGTCTTTCCCTTAACAGTTCGAAAACCTTAAGCAATGCGGGAAACCTGTTAATTCCCCTCCATTTAGAGTAAAGATTTACAAATTCCGCAGCTTCTCGTGCGTATTTGGAAACCGGCTGGAATTTCCAGTATTTTACTATATTAGGTATAAAGCATTCTTTATGCTTTAGCTCCATTGTCGGAAATGCACAGCCGTCGGAATCTATACCGACAAAGAAATCTTTTTCAGGTTTTAAATCTTTTAATGCCTGCTTTGAAAACATATTACCTCCGTTTTATTCCTGGATATTCTCTAAAAATTATTACGGCCGTTTAAATATTCTGGATGAGGTACCCGCCGTCAACCGGAATTGTTATGCCCGTAACAAACCCCGAAGCATTGTTGCTTGATAGAAACAGGGTGGCCCCTGCGAGTTCCGAAGTATCACCGAACCGGCCGTAGGGGGTATGTGCAATAACATCTTTTCCCCTCGGTGTAAATTCCCCTGTTTTTTCATCTATTAAAAGTGCTTTGTTCTGCTTCCCTATAAAAAAACCCGGGGCAAGAGCGTTTACCCTTATGCCATAGGGGGCAAATTCCTTTGCAGCTCCCATGGTAAGATTCTTAACTGCCGCTTTTGCAGCATCGTATGCCCATACTCCGGATAACGGGACGAACGATGCCATGGAGGCCATGTTTATTATCGAACCCTTTGTTTCCTTTTCTATCCAGTACTGTGTAACAGCCTGCGTGGGAACCATAAGCCCTGCTATTAAATTCAGCTTAAGTACAAATTCGAACTGTTTCATATCCGTTTCGTTAAAAGCGGATTTACCCCTGTTGCCGCCGGCTGCATTAATAAGAATATCGAGGCTTCCGAACTTATTTTCCGTTTCGGAAATAGCCTTTTTTACCGATTCTCTGTCTGTTGTGTCTGCAACAGAACCATTCAGTTTTTCCCTGAAACCGATAGAACCGCTTAGACGGCTGATTGCCTGATCTACTGCATCCCGTGAAATATCCCAAAGGGATACATTGGCACCTGCTTTAAGGAGGGCTTCCGACAGGGCACCTGCTATTGCACCGCCGCCTCCGGTTATCACAGCGGTTTTACCGCTTAATCCGAACATCTCTTCTATATAACTCATATTTTACTCCATTCCGTGTGGAAAGTTCCTTCCTTATCCACACGCTTGTATGTATGGGCTCCGAAGTAATCCCTCTGAGCCTGGATCATATTGGCAGAAAGTCTGCCGTTCCTGTACGAATCGAAATACATTAACGCCGAAGAAAAACCGGGAACAGGAATCCCGAGTTCCGTTGCCGTGGAAACGACATAGCGCCATTCATCCTGGGAATTATTAACAATATCTTTAAAATATTCATCCGTGAGGAGGTTGGGCAGGGCAGGGTTTCTTTTGTATGCTTCGTTAATTTTGGTTAAGAATTTTGCCCTTATAATGCATCCCCCGCGCCAGATCATGGATATTGCACCGAAGTCGAGCTTCCAGCCGTATTCATTTGCTGCTGCCTTCATAAGTGAAAAACCCTGGGCATATGAACATACCTTCGATGCATATAGAGCTTTTCTGATTGCATCGATAAATACCTCCTTTTTGCCGGTAAATTTCTTTTCAGGGCCTTTAAGGATTTTTTCGGCTTCCACTCTTTCTTCTTTTACAGCGGAAATGCAGCGTGCAAAAACCGCTTCTGCGATTGTGGGAGCGGATATACCTAAATCCAGCGCAGACTGGCTTGTCCATTTTCCGGTTCCCTTTTGTCCGGCCTTATCCAGTATTACTTCCACAAGCGGCTCCCCGGTATCCGGATCTTTTCGGCTAAGGATGTCCGCCGTGATTTCTATAAGGTACGAATCGAGCTCGCCCCTGTTCCAATCGGAAAATACTTCGTGCATTTCTTTATGATTCATTTTAAGTACGTTTTTCATAAGGAAATACGCCTCGCTTATAAGCTGCATATCACCGTATTCTATTCCGTTATGCACCATTTTTACGTAGTGGCCTGCTCCGTCCGGTCCTATATATGTACAGCAGGGCTGTCCGTCCACCTTTGCGGAAATATCGCGCAGTATATCCCCAACTATCCTGTAAGCCTCCGCATGTCCTCCGGGCATAATACTCGGACCGTGTAATGCCCCTTCTTCTCCGCCGGATACGCCGGTCCCTATATAGAGGAACCCCCGGGCTTCCGCCTCTTTTGCCCTGCGGATGGTGTCTTTAAAAAATGAGTTTCCGCCGTCCATAATAATGTCTCCCGGTTCCAGCAGAGGCATAAGCTGAGATATGGTGCTGTCGACCGGGGCGCCGGCTTTTACCATAATCAGTATTTTTCCCGGGCGTTTAAGACAGGCTGCGAAATCCTTGAAAGAATATGCGGGAATTACCTTTTTATCTCCGATTCTTGTCTTTGCAAACTCCTCTGTTCTTGCGGCTGTTCTGTTGAATACCGCAACGGTATAGCCCCTGCTTTCCATATTAAGGGCGAGATTCTGTCCCATTACAGCCATCCCGATAACGCCGATATCCGCTTTCATTAATATATCCTCCTTACTTTTATCATTTAGATAAAATGTTTTTTAAAACGTATAAAATCAGGCAGTCCGTTTTTTATAACCGGTTTTACTTCCCCCTGGATAAGCGGCGCTGCATAGTTAATAAAATCTTCCTTTACAAAAAAACCGTCATCCGTTATCCACTCTCCGGGGAAGTATTTTTCGCCGTTTGCAACGGAAGAGAGCTCTGCAAGACCTGTTGTGCATTTGTATGGCTTTTCGGATGTACGGACAAGCGTAACCATCTTTCCTGTTACACCACTTACCGCATGTTCTACGGCTTTCCGGCCTGCCGTGTATGCTTCTTCCGAGTCTGTTTTTGATGCAAAGTGAATTCCGTTTCTCTGTATGGTCGATGGTATAGCAAAGCGGGCTTTAACCTTTATATCGTGTTCTACAAGCTCTTTTATATAATTTGCAGCTCCTCCGAGCTGTGTATGACCGAATGCATCTTTTGCAAATTCACCTTTCTGTTCCGCTATGTAGCTGCCGTCCGGTTTTTTCGTTCCTTCGGAAACCACAATAACGCAGCGCTTAATCTTATTTAAATAGTACTTTACCTTATCTTTAAAACTCTCGATATCAAAAGGGACTTCTGGCAGAAGTATGATATGAGGAGCATCCTCCTCGTCTCTGCGCGCTAATGCCGTTCCTGCGGCAATCCACCCGGCATTACGTCCCATAGCTTCTATTACATTAACGGTATCCGCGGTATAAAGCGCTTCGGTATCCCTTCCTGCTTCCATAACCATGGCTGCAAGATACTTTATGACACTTCCGTAACCCGGAGTATGGTCGGTAAACGCCAGGTCGTTATCTATGGTTTTCGGAACCCCTACTGCCCGGAAATCATAACCCTTTTCCAATGCAAGTTTGTTTACCTTGTCTGCAGTATCCATCGAGTCATTCCCGCCTATGTAAAAGAAGTATCTTATATTGTGTTTCCGGAAAATACTGAGTATTTTCTCAAAATCTTCCTGTTTTCTGACCTTGTAGCGGCACGATCCCAGAGCGGCTGCCGGTGTTGTTTTAAGTCCCTCTATTGTTTCCGGATTTTCCCTGCGGAGATCAAAAATTTCTTCGTTGAGTACTCCTAAAATACCATTGTATGCTGCATAAATACCTTCTATTTCAGAGTGCCTCATGGCTTCCTGAATAACACCGCAGACGCTGGCGTTAATTACAGCGGTCGGCCCTCCGCTCTGTGCTACTATACTGTTGCCCTTCATCCATGTCCTCCTTTGAATTGCCGGATATGGCATATTTTTATATTGATGGAAATAAAACCTCCATTCCGAGTCCGAAGAGAGTCTTTTTATCGGTAAATTCAGAATCGGTTATAAGAACATCGATATCTTCTGCACGTGCAAAGATGGAAAAGGCTTTTGTCCCGTATTTATAGTGATCGGCAAGCATTATTTTTCTCTGCGAAGCCCTGATAACCGCTTTTTTTACCTGCGCTTCGAGGATATTCTGAGCCGTAAATACTCCGTCTTTCGAAAATCCTGTGGTTCCCAAAAAACATGTTTCTATCTGAAAATTGCTAATGGTTTCGATTGCTGCAGGTCCTATAAATGAGCGTGCGTCTGTTCTAAAGCTGCCTCCGGTAGACAGAAGTGCAACGGATGAAGAATCGGATAGGGCTAAAATGATATCGAGAGAATTTGTAAGTACACGGATATCAAGATCTTTCAGCTGTTGTGCAAGGTAGTAGCATGTACTTCCGGAGTCTAAGAATATGATGTCGCCCTCATGAATCAAGTTCCCGGCAGCCTTAGCTATTGCGGATTTTTCCGCTGTATGTTCATCGAGACGAATACTTATATTTCGTAAAAGGTCCCTGTCCTCTGCGAGCACCGCTCCTCCGTGAACCCTGACTATTTTTCCTTTCTCTTCCAGGAATGTCAGATCTTTTCTGATTGTAACTTCGGAAACTTTTAGTCTCTCGGTTAATTCCTGAACCGTTATCTTTTTTCTGACGGAGAGTATTTTTAATATTTCCTCAAAACGTTCGACGGAACTCACAGTGGTTTCGAATCCTTTCTGTATTCGAATAATAACGAAAGTATCTTATCGGGTCAAGTAGATTTTAACAGGATTTTTGATGGGGCAGAAAAGGATGCAGCACATTGCACATATATACAGGATGCACAGCAGCACATTGCACATATACGGGAAGCATGTTATAAATAGAGACAAATGGACAATAAAACGGGTTTTAATAAGAGCCTTGGAATGCTGGAAGTCTTCGCCATAGCCGCCGGTGCGATGATAAGTTCGGGTATATTTGTACTTCCATCCATAGTTTTTTTAATTACAGGCCCCGGGATAATACTCTCTTATTTTATTGCAGGTATAATGGTTGTTCCTGCATTGTTATCGCAGGCTGAACTTGCAAGTGCGATGCCCAAATCCGGAGGAACCTACTTTTTTGCAGAGAGAAGTCTTGGGCCGGCTGTAGGTACATTTGTCGGATTGGCAAACTGGTTTTCGATCAGTCTTAAAAGTGCATTTGCCCTTATAGGTATAGGTATTTTTGTAAAACTCATATATCCGGCAGCTGATCCTGTAGTTATAAAAATAGTCGGAGTTTTTTTTACCCTGGTTTTTCTCGGCGTAAATCTTATAGGGGTTAAGGAAAGCGGAAAGCTCCAGGTTATACTTGTTATGTTTCTTATTCTTATTCTGCTCTTCTACATTATTACCGGGATAGAGAATGTAAATATTAACAATTATACGCCTTTTAAGAGTGCAGGCTGGAAACCCGTTTTTACTGCTGCCGGAATGGTTTTTATTTCCTTCGGGGGATTAACCGCAGTAGCGAGTGTTGCAGATGAGGTTAAAAATCCGGGACGAACAATTCCTGCAGGAATGATTCTTGCTTTTTTTACGGTTATGGGTCTTTATCTCCTTGCAGTATTTGTTACGGTGGGCCTTTTAAAGGCCGATATGCTTAAGTCGTCGCTGACTCCGCTCTCTACCGGTTCGTACCTCGTTATGGGAAATGCAGGTTTGATTATTCTCTCTGTCGGAGCAGTTTTATCTTTTATTACGACTGCCAATGCCGGGTTGATGTCTGCCTCGCGGGTACCGCTGGCCATGGCAAAAGATGATATCCTGCCCCGCTTTTTCGGCAGTTTCACCAGGAAAAGCCGGGTTCCTTATGTATCACTTACGGCGACTGCACTTTTCATGATTATGGTGATTGTTCTGCTCGATGTTAATAATCTTGTTAAGGTTGCCTCTACAATGATGCTTATACTTTTTCTTTTTACGAATATTTCCGTGATTCTGATACGGGCAAGTAAAATTGTAACGTATAAGCCCCAGTTTACTTCTCCGGGATATCCCTGGCTCCAGGTAGCAGGCAGTATTGTTTATGTTATAATGATTATAGAAATGGGAACAATTCCACTTTCCATAACGGCGGGGTTTATACTTCTGTCCCTCATCTGGTATTTTATTTACAGCAAGCGAAGGTATAAAAGAGATTCGGCTATAATAAGGATTGTGGAAAGAGTTACTTCCAGCGAAATTAAATCGGATTATCTTTCCGACGAGCTTCAGGGAATACTCTTTGAAAGGGATAATATTATAACAGACAGATTCGATGCCCTGATAAAAAATGCCGAAATAATAATTATTGACCGGCATGTTACGGATAATGAGCTTTTTACGGTACTTTCGGAAACGTTATCATCGAAATTCGAAATAGATAGAAACGTGATATTTGAAATGTTAAAGAAGCGTGAAGAAGAGTCCACAACTGCGATATACCCGGCAATGGCTATTCCTCACATCATAATAGAAGGAAAGAAGCGGTTTGATATTGTTATAGTAAAAGCCTCAAAGGGTGTTTATTTTTCTAAGAATAACCCCCATGTTACCATGGTATTTGCGCTTGCGGGGACGAAAGACGAACGGGAATTTCATCTTAAAGCACTTATGGCAATTGCCCAGATCGTTCAGGATCATGAATTCGAAAAGAAATGGCACAATACAAGGGATGCCGGTGAAATACGTAATCTGATATTAATATCGAAACGCAAAAGAAAAAAATAACGGGCATTAATATTCTGTATTTGGGTGCATAATGCGCCTTTTAATGGTATAAATGGGTGTATAATGCACTTGTTTGCAAAAGCTGTAATCACAGTTTAAGTTGCCTGTCTTAATAATTCCGTACATGATAAGAAATTATAATACTCATTTCCCTTTAATGCAATAAAGGTTGTCATTTTATAAAAATATATTGACTGTTTAATGATTTAATAAAATATTAGTAGGAGGTTTATTATAGCCGCGGGGATAAATCTTTCAGATACATTTAATTTAATGTAAAAGGAGTCGGTACAAAATGAGTGATGCTTTTAAATCTGTAAAAATAGACGGCGAAAATTCGGGGAATGAAAATATAAAGGAAAAGATTCTTGTCATGTCAGGAAAGGGAGGTGTCGGGAAGAGTACATTTGCAGCCAATCTGGCGTTTTCGCTATCTTTAAGGAACAAAGAAGTCGGACTCCTGGACATCGACATGCACGGGCCGAGTATTCCGAGAATATTAGGGCTTCTCGATAAGAAAGTATATGGAGAAGAGGGCTCGATAGTACCTACAAAGTACAGTAAGAATTTAAAGGTAATGTCCGTCGGCTTTTTTACGGAAGCGGATGATGCAATAATATGGCGCGGGCCTATGAAACACAATGTGATAAAACAGTTTATCAATGATGTGGTCTGGGATGAGCTTGATTATATGGTTATAGATTCACCCCCCGGTACGGGAGATGAGCCTCTCTCGATTGCACAGCTTTTAGGAAAAAGCACCAAAGCTATAATAGTAACAACTCCCCAGGATCTTGCACTTGCCGATGTGAGAAAGTCGATAAATTTCTGCAAACAGATGTCGCTGGAAGTTTTGGGAGTTGTAGAAAATATGAGCGGTTTTGTATGTCCTCATTGTGGTACGTTGACGGAAATATTCAAATCCGGCGGCGGCAGGAAAATGGCTGAGGAGATGAATGTCCCTTTTCTCGGAAAGATACCGATAGATCCGAAGGTCGTCGAATATTCGGATTCCGGCAAACCCTATATCGAGGCGGTACGGGATTCTGAAACCGCAAAGGCACTGGATGAAATTATATCTAATCTTAATATTTAATTTATCTATTATTAAATATTAAAATCATGGCCGGATTTCAGGCTGTCATAGTATTTTTTACCATTTTTATCGATAATATCCTGTAATGTCAGATTGGAGAGGAAATCCACGATTATATCAGAAAATTGTTTCCAGACTTTTGCGATTGTACATGTATCTTCTTTTTTGCACGATTCTTCCGCATTCGTATCGGTACACGGAACAGGAAATACATTTTCGCCGACTGCATCGAGTATATCTTTTATAGAAATCTCGGAGGCCTTCTGATTAAGTACAAAGCCTCCGCCGGGCCCTCTTAGTGACCGTATTAATCCGGCTTTCTTTAATTTAAAGAATATCTGCTCAAGGAATTCAGGTGATATTTCCTCTTCGGCGGATATTTTCTTTATGGAAACCGGCCTGTTTTTATAAGAAGATGCAAGATTAAGGATTGCACGGACACCGTACCTTCCTTTTGTTGTCAGCCTCATTCTAATAACCCCATACTGAGATATTTTTCTGCATTGTCAGGGAATACAACTACAATTAACTTTCCTTCGTTTTCTTTACGTCCGGCTACCTGAAGTGCAGCCCAGGCAGCAGCACCGGAAGAGACTCCCGCAAAAATTCCTTCCCGCCTGGCAAGCTGTTTTGAAGTTTCAAAGGCATCTTTATCACTGACAGTAATAATTTCATCGATACAGTTCGTATCGAGTATGGAGGGAATAAAACCCGCACCGATACCCTGAATAGAATGTTTACCCGCTTTACCACCGGATAGAACAGGTGAATTGGATGGTTCCACCGCGATAAATTTAATACTGTCCTTCTTCTTTTTTAAGAATTTGGAAACTCCCGTAATTGTTCCTCCCGTGCCGACACCGGTAATAAAAATATCAACATCACCAGCGGAGTCTTCCCATATTTCCACACCCGTAGTTTTTTCATGCGCTTCGGGGTTGGACGGGTTGTTGAACTGCTGCGGCATAAACGCATCCGGATACTCTTCTATCAGCTCTTCGGCTTTTTCTATCGAAGCTTTCATCCCGCTTTCGCCTGGTGTTATAACAAGTTCCGCACCATATGCTTTTAGTATCTTTCTTCTTTCGTGGCTCATTGTATCCGGCATCGTCAGTATAAGGCGATAGCCGCGAATAGCGCAGATAAACGCAAGACCTATACCCGTATTACCGCTGGTAGGCTCTATAATTGTCGCACCCTCTTTTAAAAAACCTCTTTTTTCAGCATCGAGGATCATATTTAAAGCTATACGGTCTTTTAAACTTCCTCCCGGATTAAAGTACTCAATTTTAGCGGCTATTCTGCCGTACGAATTATCTGCAAAACGGTCTAGATATACAAGCGGGGTTTTACCTACAAGTTCTGTAGAATCCCGGGCTATTCGTTTACGCATTGTTGATCCTTGTATTTTGTGTTATAATTATTACTTTAACTGTAATGTATCATTATACAAAATAAAAGTCAAACCGTTTTAACATATCGATTACAAAGTAAACTACCGGTAAAATGTTCAGCTGCGGTTCAGGTTATCCCGGATAACAGGTTGTAATTATTACTATTATCCATATTATACGTAATTAATGTTTGTGAAAAATATTAAGAGTATCGTTGTTCTCGGTGTGCCTCTGTTTGCAGGTTCATTTACCAATTACCTCCTCCAGCTTGCAGATACGATAATGGTAGGCAGGCTGGGTACTGAACAGCTTGCCGCAATAGCAATTGCCGGGATGCTTACCGGTATCTTTTTTGTCCTGGTATGGCCTATTGCTGTCGGAACTCAGGCAATAGCATCGAGAAGATTCGGAAAACAGACATTAGATTCCAGCCTTATTACCGGAACCGGGGCTGTTCTTATTCCGTCGTTCATAGCTGCTTTTGTTTTCGGTTTTGTTTCCTTCTTTGTTTCATTGTTTTCGCGTAATCTGCTCGGCATCCTGTTAAAGGATAAAAAACTTGTTGAGTTTGCACTTTCTTATATCCGTATACTGCGGTGGGTTCTTCCTGTAGTCGGCTTGTATGCATCGGTAAGAGGATTTCTTGCTGCTATCAATAAAACCGGCGTAATAATGATAGCTACTTTAGGTTCCAACATTGTTAACATTTTCTTAGACTATATTTTAATATTCGGTAAATTCGGTTTCCCTGCGATGGGCATCCGTGGTGCCGCTCTGGGCACAATTCTTGCGCAGAGTCTGGGTTTTATATATCTCATAATATATATGCTTCTTTCTCCGGCTATAAGGAAGTACGGATGGATGAGGGCCAAAAGAATAGATATGAACATAATCAGGGGAATAGTAAAGTCGTCCGTTCCTGTTATGATTCAGAACTTTGTTGCACTTTTCATTTTTCTTATCTATGAATCTGTCATAGGCAATATCGGGACTGTTTTCCTGGCAGCGACACATATTGTATTTTCTGTTTTCAGAATAAATAAAACAATTGTATCAGGTTTTGCTCAAGGAGGATCGATTCTTGTCGGAAACTCACTCGGCAGAAGTGAAAGGGACAGGGCGGTCGGGTATTCTGCAGCCTGTGAATTTATTGCTTTTGTCATAGGCATTTTAGTAGTTCTTTCTGCGGCACTCATACCTGGTTTTATTGTAAAATTATTCAATCAAAATCCTGCTACAATAATTACAGGCATAAAAGCTTTAAAATTCTTTGCCCTTTTTTTCTTTGCGGAGATAATGGGATATTCTTTCGAAATAATTTTTACCCATAACGGCTGGGGAAGATTCGTTCTCTTTTCTGAATTTACAACAAATGTTATCTTTATACTAGGGGTTACACTGCTTCTTATAAAGGTATTTAATCTGGGTATATACGGAGCATGGGTGGGATTTGCTCTTTATCAGGTTTTCCATGCATCGATACTGACAGCCGGTTTTTTTTCGAAAAGATGGCTCGATATCAGGGTGGAGCATGAACAGTAAATAGAAATTGTAAAATAAGATCAATATTAAGGAGGATGTTTAAAGATGGAGATTTATGAGGCAATCAGAACAAGAAAAAGTGTTCGTTCGTATCTAAAACGAGGAGTCGATAAGGATAAACTGATAAAAATTCTGCAGGCTGCACAACTTGCCCCTTCTGCGAGCAACAGGCAGGAATGGAGATTTGTTGTAATAACAGAGGCGGAGACAAGAAGAAAACTTGCAGAAGCAGCAGGCCAGAGGTTTTTATCAGCGGCTCCCGTAATTATTATTTGCTGTGCGGAAACGGACCGCCATGTGATGCAGTGCGGCCAGTTATGTTATCCGATAGATGTTGCAATTGCAGTCGACCATATTACATTGGCTGCCGTGTCCGAAGGGCTCGGGACATGCTGGATAGGAGCTTTCGATGCGGAGAAGACGAGAGAGATTGCAGGTATTCCCGGACATATAGAAATTGTAGAACTACTTGCACTGGGGTATCCTGCGGATTTCTCACCCCGCAAAAAGAAGCGTTTACCGCTCGAAGAGATTGTTCATTATGAAAAATGGTAGCTGCGGAGAAAAAGAGAAAACAGGTAATCCGCGTAAGCCAAGCATTCTGATTCCATACCCGGGCCCTTTCTGGAAGAATAATTCTCAGGATATCGTAATATATTTACGGCCGGAGACAAACGGGGTGCAGGTGGAGAGCACTCTTTTTAAAGTCATCCGTAACAACAATGAGTATAAAAAAAACATAAAAATTGCCTACCTTGCAAATCTTCCCGGAGATTTTATTATTGCCAACAAGATAGTGGAGAAGCATTATTCGGTTAAGCTGTTTTTTACAGTCGGCGGAAAATCGGCCTTTACTCCGTATATGAGGGATTCTTTCGAACGTTATTTTAGAGTTTCCTTTAAGACTGCACCTATTGTCGGGGCATTCGAAGCTCTGGATATGCTGAAGATGGGTTATGATGAACTCTTTAATATCTGGGTCCCCGGACGCGATGTGTTTAATGTTGACGGACAGACAATTAAAAAGTTTAAGGGTCTTTATATTGTAAATTATGATATTCCTGCTATTTTGCATAAGAACAACTATAAGACTGATATTGCCGTTATGATATTTCGTTCCACCCTTAAGAGCTCTGTTTTTCATGGGATGATTTTAGAAATGGCTGAGGAATTCAGCAGGGAAAATATTCTGGATCCTTCGAAACCGGTAGAAAGGGTATTCCACTACTCTAAAAGTCCCTATGAGCAGATACTGGACAGCCTCGGATATATATACAGCTCTGAAAATCAGCATATCGAATATGAGGATATCAGTTTTTTTAACTACCTTCTCTTCATGGGGTTAAAAAAGACGGATGTGCTGGATATTATACGTCATCCTGTTATGCACTTTAAAAAGGGGAAATTTATTAAGGAGGAGAATATCTTTATATATTCGGAAGATATGGATTATAAAAATGCTTATCTCTGCCTCTCATCCGTTGTTTCGCAGCCGCTTCTCGAATACCGGTAGTAACCTTGACCCGTCAGTAAGGCATGAATATAATCAGCCTATCATACAAAATCAGAAAGGGAGAAATAGTTACAGTAATGAAAGTCAGAGTACGATATGCCCCTTCACCGACAGGATATCAGCATATAGGCGGAGTGCGGACGGCACTCTTTAATTATCTATTTGCCCGTGTAAATAACGGGACTTTTATTTTGAGAATAGAAGATACCGACCGTAACCGTTACAGGGAAGATGCCCTCGAAGATATCTACGAAACCTTTCGATGGCTCGGTTTTCACTGGGACGAAGGTCCTGATACCGGGGGAAATTACGGCCCGTATTTTCAGTCCCGCCGTATAGAAATTTATAAAGAATATGCGGAGAAACTCATAGAGACAGAACATGCATATTACTGTTACTGTCCGCAGGAGAGACTTACCCGGATACGGAGGATGCAGACTGCAAATAAAATGGCCCCGGGATATGACAGGCACTGCAGAAATCTTACCGAAGAGGAGAAGAAAGAATATGAAGATAAAGGGATTAAACCTGTAATCCGGTTTAAGATTCCGCTTAAAGGAAGTACTGTTTTTCATGATAAATTACTCGGCGACATAGAAACCCCAAATGAAGATATTAATCCGGATCCGATTCTTCTTAAATCCGACGGATATCCTACGTATCATCTTGCCAATGTCATCGATGATCATCTTATGCTGATTACCCATATATTAAGGGCACAGGAGTGGATACCTTCGGGACCCCTGCACGTGCTTATATATAAGGCTTTCGGCTGGGAGCCTCCGGAATACTGCCATCTTCCCATGGTAATGGGAAAAGACGGGCAGAAGTTATCAAAACGGCACGGTGCAACAAGTGTCCGTGAATTTAAAAAAAACGGTTACCTGCCGGAAGCCCTGATAAACTATATTTCATTACTCGGATGGTCCTATGATGATACAAAAGAAATATTCGACCTTGGTGAACTGGAGAAAATATTTTCTCTGGAACGGCTTAATAAAGCCCCGGCCGTATTTGATTATAAAAAACTTGAATGGTTTAACGGTATTTACATACGTAAGAGGAGTAAAGAGGATATAAAAAAAATGATCATGCCCTTTCTGATTAAAGACGGCATTGTACAGGATCCGCTTACTGAGGAGGAGGAAAGAATCATAGACGGTGTGGTTCCCCTGATTCAGGAACGGATGAGACTGCTCTCCGATGCTCCTGAACTTGTCCGGTTTCTATTCGGAGAAATAGATAAGTATAATATCGAAGAAATTATACCAAAACGTCTTAACAGGGAAAAAACACTTAATGTGATTCATGAGGTAAGAACTATACTCACCGATTTCGGAGAGTATTCGGACGAAGAAAACGAAACAAGATTCAGAGAATTGGCAGATAAACTCGGGGTTAAGCTCGGTGATATTTTAATGCCCCTCCGGGTTGCAGTAACCGGCACCCGCGTTTCGCCTCCTCTTTTCGGTTTAATCAAACTGATCGGACTTAAGAAAGTGCTTAAAAGGGTCGATGCCGTTATTTCTCTTCTGGAAAACCAGGGCAGGGAATGATTTTATAAAAAAAATATTCAGGATATTACTTTAAGGAGAAAAGGAAATGGATAAAACTGCCGGCATATCCGGTGTTACAATGGATAAACTCGTATCGTTATGTAAAAGACGCGGTTTTGTTTTTCAGTCCAGTGAAATATACGGAGGGCTCTCTTCCGCATGGGATTATGGTCCTCTCGGTGTGGAACTTAAAAAAAGGATACAGAACTTCTGGTGGAAGGAAATGACCCAGTTAAATGACAATATTGTCGGGATAGATGCGGCAATAATGATGCATCCGAAGGTGTGGGAAGCATCCGGACATGTTGAGAATTTCACGGATCCTCTCGTTGATTGTAAAAAATGCAGGCAGCGCTTCAGGGCGGACCAGATACCGGAAGAGAACCTTGTAAAGCATATATGCCCCGAGTGCGGAGGAGAGCTTACCGAACCTCGTCAGTTTAATCTTATGTTTAAAACTAACATAGGGCCTGTGGAGGATGATGCTTCTATTGTTTACCTGCGGCCGGAAACAGCGCAGGGAATCTATGTAAATTTTAAAAATGTTTTACAGACAAGCAGGGTAAAAGTACCCTTTGGAATAGCACAGGTGGGTAAAGCCTTCCGTAATGAGATAACCACTAAAAATTTTATCTTTCGAACCTGCGAGTTCGAACAGATGGAGATGCAGTACTTTATACATCCCTCTGAGGATGAAAAGTGGTTCGAATACTGGAAGGAGAAGCGGTTCAGCTACTATAAGAAACTGGGCATACGGGAGGAAAAACTTCGTTTTCATCAGCATGGGCCGGACGAACTCGCACATTATGCGAAAAAGGCATTTGATATCGAGTATGAATTCCCGTTCGGATGGAAGGAATTGGAAGGTGTTCACAACAGGACCGATTATGATTTAAAGCGTCACATAGAATTTTCAGGCAAGGATTTATCATACCTCGACGATCAGTCGAGGGAACGCTATGTTCCGTATATAATAGAAACATCTGCCGGACTAACGAGAACTGTGCTTGTTGTTTTAAGCGATGCATATGATGAAGAAGATGTGGAAGGTGAGAAGCGTGTTGTTATGAGGTTTCACCCGAAACTTGCACCTGTTACTGCAGCGGTTTTCCCACTGGTAAAAAAGGACGGTCTTTCTGAAATTGCACACACTATCGAGGAAGATTTAAGAGAACATTTTACAACCTTTTATGATCAGGGCGGCGCTATCGGGAGAAGGTACAGGAGGCAGGATGAAATAGGTACTCCCTTCTGTATTACAGTGGATTATCAGACAAAAGAGGATAAAACGGTAACATTGCGTTTCAGAGATTCCATGGAGCAGGTCAGGGTACCGATAGGTGAAATACCCGCACGTATAGGGAAGGAAATTGCAGATTACAGGAGGAAAGAGTAGTGGGAGGTTTCGAAGTTCTTAAAGAGCGCGGTTTTATAAGCCAATGTTCCAATGAAGAGGCATTAAAAAAACAGCTGGATTCCGAAAGAACAACCTTTTACGTGGGTTTCGATCCCACAGGCAGAAGTCTCCATGCAGGTCATCTTGTACCTCTCTTTGCCATGGCTCATCTTCAGAGAGCAGGCCACAGGGCGGTTGCGCTTATTGGCGGCGGAACAGCCAGGATAGGAGACCCTTCGGGTAAAACCGAAACCAGAAGGATACTTCCGCTGGAAACAATAGAGGAGAATTCTTTACGATTTAAAAAACAGATATCACGGTTTATCATATTGAGAGATGATAAAGGAATTATGGACGATAATGCGGAATGGCTGGCAGGTTTAAACTATATAGAATTCTTAAGGGACATAGGAAGACATTTTTCTGTTAACAGGATGCTGAGTTTCGAAACCTATAAGAGGAGGCTCGAAAAGGGGCTTTCTTTTATCGAGTTCAACTACCAGATACTGCAGTCCTTCGATTTTCTTACACTATTCAGAAAGTACGGGTGCATGCTGCAGATGGGCGGTGATGATCAGTGGGGAAATATTGTTGCCGGAATAGAACTTATACGGCGTATAGAGGGAAAAGAGGTTTTTGCCCTTACCGCTCCGCTTGTAACAATGTCCGACGGAAAAAAAATGGGGAAAACGGAAAAAGGTGCTCTGTTTCTCGATTCCGGTATGGTAAGCCCCTATGAGTTTTATCAGTACTGGATAAACATACCGGATAAGGATGTGGAAAAACTCCTTATGCTTTTTACCTTTCTTCCGGCAGGAGAGGTTAAGGAACTCGGAAATCTCCGTGATAAGGAGATCAACCGGGCAAAGGAGGTTCTTGCCTTCGAACTGACTTCTGTTGTGCATGGAGAAGAGGAAGCTGAAAAGGCTAAAAATATTTCTCAGGCAGTATTCGGAAAATCGAAGGGTAATGAATTAACAGGTATGCCTTCCGGAGAAGTCGCCGGAAGTATATTAAAAAAGGGAATAAATGTTATAGACTTATTTGCAGGCACATCGTTATGTTCATCCAGAGGTGAAGCGAGAAGACTTGTTATCCAGGGAGGTGCATATATAAACGGCACAAAGGTAGATACCGTGGATGATGTTGTGGATTTGCATTCTGTAAATGAAGGCGAAATAATGCTCAGGGCAGGTAAAAAGAGGTATTTCAGGATAATCGTAAAGTAGAAGAAGATGAAAGGCAGACTAAAAAGAACAAAACTGTCACGTTTTTTATGGATTTTCAGGCGGCCGATGCATCCGGTACGTTCCGCTTTTTCCGTAACAGGCGCTTTACTTTTATCACTGCCGGGCTTTATAGTTTATATAAGGTTTCATTATATAGGTGTTCTGGTATTTGTAATATACCCTTTAATGTTCCTTTTTGCCCACCTTGTATGGTTCAGGCTTCCTTTTGTTAAAAAGAATGTCCGCTGGCTTCTCTTTCTGTTTACTCTGACCATTATTATTGCCCTGGCCGCAGGATTCCTGTTTATGATCTGCAGGCAGAACGGTATTTTAAGGCAGGCTGTGTCTATCAGGCCGGATATAAGCAAAGCTGAAGTTAGCTGGCTGACCTGGCTGGAGAACGAATTTAAAGGAAATTTTGCAAATATAACCCTGTATTTTTTTCTCCCTTCCCTTTTTGCTGCCCTTATCTATACGGCATTGCTCTTTTTCGCTCTAAAGATTTACAGGACAGGACGGGCTGTATGGTACCGGAAAAAAAATAAAAACGGTTAAAGAGGTTTTTTGTACGATCTGTATAATTTAACAGGTTTCAGATTTATATTTTTAAACAGCTTCTTTGGAGTTACGGAACATCTTCGGTTTATCTGCTCCTGTAAAGTGCTTCGACGCCGGCCCTGCTGCCTCGGAAAACGGGGTATTTATCTATTACCTGTAATTTTAAATTCCTGTTGTTATTATTCTCCGAAAAGAGATGGTTCCACGTGTTAATAAAAATAAGAGGCCTGTTTCCTCTTAATGTAAAAAATGAAAAATTAATCGTTTCAGAGTAGTGTTTTACATCCTTTGTAAAAAAGGTCTGATTCTTAGAATAAGTTGTGGGGAAAACAACCTCTGCCGGGAGTCCGTTTTTAATATCACTCTGCTTTATATAATGGTATTCAAAAGTTTCGACGTCCTCTGTCCGTTTGTATTTAAAGCGCCTGTAAATATCATAGATAAAATCTTTAAAAACAGAAGGGTGGTCCTCGTCTGCAAATACAACCGTAACGGAAAGAATGTCAGCATTGGAATTATCGAAGAAAACAGCTTTTATTCCGTTTTTTTTATCGGCTTGGGGAAGAACAAAAATCGGCATGGCTTTTACTGTGAAAGTCTGCGGAACGGGTTCCGCGGTTTTTTCGAAATCGGGGGAAGTTACACAACCGGAAAATGTGATAGAAATCGACAGGATAAGGACAAAAGAAATGACCGCAGAAAAATTTTTTTTCATGGAAACTCCTCCCGGTTCCATATTAATTTGCTGTTCTTATTTTTTATATGTTTGCACCTGAACCTCTTGCTGTTTTATTTTATACCTGGCGGCTGATTTGTTCCAGGTAATTTAAAACGCCGTGTTTATCGGGCCCGGAAACGATACTTTCGGATATTTTTTTAAGTTCCTCCGGTGAATTATCGATTGTAACGGGATGATCTGCCTCGACAAGCATCGGTATGTCATTTAAATCATTGCCGAAAACGTAGATATTTTCGCGCTTTATATTGTTTTTTTCGGCCAGTTTTTTTACGGGAACCCCTTTGTTAATGGACTGCGAGCCTGCCGTTATCCAGTATGAATTCTCATTATACGAGTGGACAAATGCTACGGAGTATAATCCTTTAATGCTGTTTAATTCTCCTGCAAGCTGTACTGCTTCTTCAGGATCGTCGGAACATCCGAAAACCGAGACGAAATCCTTAGAGTCGAATTCCGACAGTGATTCAACCAGGATCCTCCTGTCTCCGTCCACACTGAATATTTCAAGGAGTTCCCTGTTCGGAAATTTAAGCGCCTCGTTAAAGGTTTTATCATTATTATGCAGGCCGCCCTGGAAAACGGGGTCTATTTTATGCTTTAAGAATAATTCGCATATTTCTTTAATAAGTCCTCCCGGCATTGAAACCTCGTATATGATATCTTTCCCGGGAAACCCGGCAAGTGCAACGCCATTGGAAAAAGATCCGTAAAAAGGAAAATCCAGCGGTCTAAACACAAATTTCGAATATGCGTATGTTCTTCCCGTGTTAAAAAGAATGATATCACCCTTGCCTGTAAAACTTTTAAGCAGAGAGATGAGCCTCTCTTCGATTTTGTGCTGCTCTATTAAAATTGTACCGTCGAGATCCAGTGAAATAAGCTTTTTTCCCATAAGGAACACTCTGGCAAGAATCTTAGATTTTGTCAAAGGAAAGCTTGAAAAAAGTGTTTTCAAATTATAAGCTGTTTATTCATGAAAAAGCGTGTATCGATTTTACAATTACTTGCAATAATGATTATAGTCATAGTTTCGCTGGAAGCCGGTCTGCCTTTTTTAAAACAGCTTCGCGAATTATCTCAGGGTTCTTTGTTTAATATTCTTTATTTCAGCATACTCTTTCTGTATATTCTCGAAGCTGTTTTTTTTCTGTTAAAAAAATCGGTGCGAAGCAGTTTTATACTGTTTTATTTTCCGGAGATTGTTTTTATTATCACCCTTCTTTTCTTTATGTTCTCCTATATATATGCATCGAATGCGAATATGGATTATGTACAGCGGTTTATTGCCAGCGGCGGAAAATTAAATCTCGCGCTGGATACACATGTGGAGAGAATACGCTCTATTCTGCAGTTTTTACCGTTACTGGCCGCTAATTTTATCATTATTATTTTTCTGCGTCTGCGGTTTAAGATTCTCTCATCAGAAGCATTCGGCAGAAACCTTGTTTTCGGAAGGTGGGCTATTTTCTGGGTACTGATATCCGGATTTCTATATGCGGTTTCTTTTCCGTCTTTTATCAGCCTTCATGGTTTTCCGTATATTGCATGGGTATCGCTTGTACCGCTTTTTCTTGTAATAAGATTTTCTTCCTTCAGGCGGGCTGTTTTCTACGGTGTTTCTTTCGGCGTTATTCAGACCATGCTTACAAATTACTGGCTTGGAACCTTTCAGCTTTTATCCCTGCAGGTTGTTTCCATATTTTATCTGATATTCTATTTGCTTTTTATGATTCCTGCGATATGGATGTTTCGTACATTTAAGGGCTCGCCTTTAAGGTTTCTGATTTTTCCCGTATCCTGGGTTTTGTTTGATTTTCTGCGTTCATCCGGATTTTTGGGATACCCGTGGGGAATGCTCGGTGTAAGCCAGTACGGTTTTCTTGCTCTTATACAGAGTGCCTCGATAACGGGTGTATGGGGTATTACCTTTGTGGTAATTCTTGCCAATTCCGTTATTTCTGAGATTATCGATGTAACTATTTTTCCGAAAGCTCCGAATCAGGGGTTTTCCGGTAAAAAGAAATACTTAATGCCAGGTGTAATTACCTTTATTTCCTTATTCATGGTTTATGTAATCGGCGGTTCCGTTTATCTGGCATACGGTAACAGGAAAGCTGGTTCGGATAAGAATGAACATGTAGTTCGTGTCGCATTGATTCAGCAGAATTCGGATCCCCGTAAAAACGATTACGAAGACACTTTTAAAAGGCTTGTCCGGTTAACAAATGAAGCCATGAAATACAAGCCTGATCTCGTGGCATGGTCGGAAACGGCATTTGTTCCGAATATAAGACGCTGGAGTAAGTATGATCCGGATAAATATCCGCTTGCGAAACTGGTAAAACAGTTTCTTGCCTACCAAAAAAGTTTAAATGAATGGCTGCTTACCGGTAATGACGATTATACTCTTGTGAAAAAAAAGGACAGTTCGGGAAAGATTAAAACGGAGCGGCTGGACTTTAACGCTTCCATACTTTTTTCCCCTGACGGCAAACGTGTTGCAACATACCATAAAATCAGGCTTGTTCCGTTTACAGAATCTTTTCCCTATAAAAAGCAGTTTCCCTTTATCTATAACCTGCTTATTAATTTTGATGTATATCTGTGGGAACCGGGTAAAAAGCGGGTAGTATTTAGACATCCGAAATTTAAATTTTCCACACCGATATGTTTCGAAGATGCTTTTCCCCAGGATGTAAGAAAATTCGTGCTGGCAGGTGCGGATGTTATACTTAATATAAGCAATGATTACTGGTCATTAACGAAAATAGAAGCAAAGCAGCATTTTATTAACTCGCTTTTTCGTGCTGTGGAAAACAGAAGGCCGGTACTGCGTTCTACCGCATCAGGTGTAACGGCTTATGTAGATATAAGCGGTAAAGTAGTTAAACAGGCTCCCTACTATAAACAGGCGTTTCTGATTGTGGATGTTCCGATAAAGAAGGAAAACACAACTATTTATACACAGTACGGAGACTGGTTTCCCTACCTGATGCTGTTTATGGTTGTACTTTTTTCCGTTCTTGCACTTAAGCGTATAATAGCCGGGAAGAAGGTGTGATTATAAATCGTATATTTAATATCTTATTCGATCTGTACGGATATCAGGGGTGGTGGCCTGTCCCGGAAAGTGCGGGCAGGAAAGGGTTCGATGCTGCAGGTTATCATCCCGGAAATTATGAACCTCCGCAGAATAAATCGGAAAGGTTCGGGATTATTACCGGAGCGGTTCTTACGCAGAATACCTCGTGGAATAATGTGGAAAATGTTTTACGGAGAATAAAAGATGAAAACCTTTTAACTCCGCAGAGCATCTTACAGGCGCCGCTTGACATGCTGGCATCGATAATAAGACCGAGCGGGTATTATAACCAGAAGGCAAAAAAATTAAAGATAGTCTCTGAGTTTTTCCTGGATGAGAATAGATTAGATAAAGAAGCTGTCTGGGACGGCAGGATAACCAGGGATAAGCTTCTCTCTTTATGGGGTATCGGAAGAGAAACCGCCGATTCGATACTTCTCTATGCGTATCACTTTCCGGTATTTGTTATCGATTCATATACGGTTAGAATTATCTCTCGTGCAGGGCTTATCAGCGGGAAAGAAAGTTACGATGAAATACAGCGTATCTTTGTTTCGGAAAATTCGGAGCATGCTGACCGGTACTGTAATGAATATCACGCTCTGCTTGTCCTGCATGCGAAACGTTTTTGCAGAAAACAGCCTCTTTGCAGCGGGTGTCCCTTAAAA
>QILZ01000013.1 GCA_003233545.1 Spirochaetales bacterium | reverse complement strand
AGAAGGTCCCTGCCAAACATTTCTTCTTTTCCTTATCTATTTATCGGCTATAATCGCAGGCGCCCGTTAGCTTAAAAATAGAGTAATCCGACATTTATAGTAACCAATAATGATATAATGATAACACCTAAAATCGTAGTTCTGCAATGATTTATATTTAAATCCACATTATCTTTTTTATACGTTTCCAGTAATAATTTATCAATACTTTTAAAAGCTTCCTTTATAACGATTTTATTTTTACTCAGCATCAATTCATTTACGTAGTTAAAAGCAGATCCGAGCAAGATTCCTAATTTACCTGGAAGCTTCATATTCCGTCTTACGGTAAATTGCGAAATATATATCAGAGTAATAATCGTAAGACCCTTGCTTAAGCCTGATTTCAGGGCATCTTCTGTAACAGGAAATTTGAACAGATAAAAAAGGACACGACCGGCCGGAGCCAGGATATTAAAAATAACTGTAATAAAAAGAAAAATAATATTTAGAAAATACCGTATCCTTCTTCCGATTAACGCGGAAAGGGTCAAAAATAACAGAAATTGTCCTGCTTTTAAAATTATATTTTTTTGCAGGATAACAGAGACCGAAAAAATAAGACCTGCAATAAATAAAAAAGAGGAAGATACATTTTCGCAAAACCACGTATCTTCCCCCATATCTCTATTCGCTAATTTTGATATTGACTAACTCTCCTTCGACGCGGATCCCTCGACAGCCTCTTCCTTTTTCTTTCTCTTCCTTACGATTTCTTTTCTTTCCACAAGTTCAAGCAGTACCATTTCCGATGCATCGCTATATCTAAAACCAAGTTTCAGCATTCTGGTATATCCTCCGGGCCTGTCGATAAAACGAGGAGCAATCTCGGTAAACAATTTATTTAAAATATAGCTATCCTTTATATTCTTAAAAATTATTCTCCTGTTATGAACATTATCTACTTTAGCCCGTGTAATCATCTTTTCTGCCGTTCTGCGAATTTCCTTAGCTTTTGCCTTTGTAGTTC
Organism: Spirochaetales bacterium; assembly: GCA_003233545.1. GTDB lineage: Bacteria > Spirochaetota > Spirochaetia > SZUA-6 > SZUA-6 > SZUA-6. The sequence continues at coordinate 23,844 of QILZ01000013.1, read as the reverse complement.
TTATCCTTTCATATTTAAACAAAGCAGTTGCCATACTCCTGTGCAGAGCCTTTCTATGGCTGGCTTTTCTCCTTAACCTGTTAAAACCTATCCTATGCTTCATTTGGTTTATCCTTTTCAGCTTCAATAGTATTTAATTTTTTCAATACACTATAATCTGTCATTCCAAGCGTTAAGCTTCTCTCTTTTAACTTTTCTTTAATCTCCTGTAACGATTTCTTGCCGAAATTCCTTGTCTTTGCTATTTCTTCTTCTGTCTTTCTCGTTAAATCACCTATTGTCCTTATATTCGCATTCCTTAAGCAGTTACTCGACCGCACGGAAAGCTCCAGCTCTTCGACAGGTGTACCCAGGAGGGCTTTAATTCGCTCTTCTTCCTCGTCGATCTCATCTTCTTCGATAGTTTCCTGTTCATCGAAGTTAATAAAAATAGTAAAATGATCTTTCGCTATTTTTGCAGCTTCCGCAAGAGCGTCGTCAGGCGCCATTGTCCCGTCGCTCCACAATTCCAGAATAAGTTTGTCATAATCTGTTCTTTGTCCGACACGGGCATTTTCTACGGAATATTTAGCCTTAATTATCGGAGAAAAGATAGCATCTATCGGAATTGTCCCCACAACCTCTACGTATTTTTCATTCCGTTCGGCAGATATATATCCTCTTCCAAGATCTATCTGCATTTCAATATCTATATTCGCATTTTCCATCAGTGTTGCTATGTGCAGGTCTTTATTCAGTATTTTAATCAAGTTATCGACCTCGAGGTCTCCGGCAATAAAATCTCCGGCTCCCTTTTTCTCTATCGTAATAACCTTATCTTCCAGCTCATCATCCAGCTCGATTTTAATTTGTTTCAGATTATTTATTAAATCAGGAGTGTCCTCTACAACCTCAGGTATGGGTTCGAATTCATTAGTCACCATATGAGGATTACCCTCACTGTTATAACTTGTAATCTTAATACCTGTTATTGCATATCCCTGAATCGAAGATAAAAGTATTCTTCTTAAAGTGTTTCCTATCGTTACCCCATAACCACGTTCAAATGGATATGCTATAAATCTACCATAATTGGGCGTAAGTTCACTATGCTCAAAAGTGATACCCTTAGGCCTTTTGAACCCCTTTAATAGATTCTTACGTGCCATTTAAATACCTCACTTTGAATAAAGCTCGACAATTAATTGTTCATTAACGTCTGCTATATCGGTTACGTCGTTTCGTCTGGGTATTGCTTTTATCTGCCCCCAGACTTTGTCCGGATCTACTGTCAGCCAGGGAGATACGCCGGACCTGGAATATTCTTTAAGACTTTCCTTGATGAACAACAACTTCTTGCTCTTTTCTCTTACCTCTATCTCGTCATTTTCCCTTACGAGGAATGAGGAAATATTCACCTTCCTGCCGTTAACCATTATATGGCCATGAGAAATAAGCTGTCTCGCTTCTTTTCTGGACGAAGCAAAATGCATCCTATATACGATATTATCAAGTCTTCTTTCCAAAAGCTGAATCAAATTGTCACCTGTTATCCCTCTCATTCTTTCCGCTTTCATAAAGAATATCTTAAATTGTTTTTCCAGCATACCGTATATTCTTTTAACCTTCTGCTTTTCTCTTAACTGCAACCCATAGTCGGATTTTTTTCTTAACCGGGCTCTGGGCCCCTTTCCGGGCATACCTTTCCTTTTAGTAACCGGGCACTTGTCACTATTACACCTGTCACCTTTTAAAAATAGCTTTACGCCTTCTGCCCTGCATAACCTGCATTGAGGTCCTAAATATCTACCCATTAAATCCTCCCTGTTAAACTCTTCGCTTCTTTTGAGGTCGACATCCATTATGCGGGATGGGCGTCACATCCTTGATAGACTTAACTTTAAGTCCCAGCGCACCAAGCGAACGAATAGCAGATTCCCTGCCTACGCCCGGTCCCTTTACATAAACATGAACTTCGTGCAGCCCGCTTTCCATGGCACGTGTAGCAGCCGTTTCTGCAGTTGTCTGTGCCGCATAAGGAGTCGATTTCTTTGCCCCCTTAAAACCCAGCGCTCCGGCCGATGCCCAGGAAATCGCATTTCCCGAAAGGTCTGTAATTGTCACTATTGTATTATTAAAGGTTGCCTGAATATAAACATTTCCTTCGGCAATATTCTTTTTCTTTTTATCTTTTTTACCTTTTCTTTTAGCCACTTATTGTAGTCCTCCAAATATATTAACGTTTCTTCTTCCCGGCAACTGTTTTTTTCCTTCCCTTCCGTGTACGTGCATTCGTACGTGTCCGCTGACCACGGACAGGCAGACCGCGTCTGTGCCGTACCCCCCGATAACAGCCTATATCCATAAGCCGTTTGATATTCAGCGAAACTTCGGTCCTCAGCCGCCCCTCTACCTTATAATCACTCTCGATCACTTTACGTAATTCATTTATCTCATCGGACGTCAGATCATTCATTCTCCTGGAAATATCGATACCGGTTTTTTTACAAATACTTAAAGCGGATGAATGACCGATTCCATAGATATAGGTTAAAGCGATATCTACATGTTTGTTTGGGAGATCAACTCCAGCAATCCTTGCCATAAAATAAAACTCCTATTTTTGCCTCTGTTTATGTTTGGGGTTTTCACAAATAATTCTTACAACACCCCTTCGCCTGATAACCTTACATTTATCACAAATAGGCTTTACACTTGCTCTGACTTTCATTGTTACATTACCCCCTAAAGATTTCTCGATCTTATCTTGCCCTTTCGAACAAGACCATCATGATGATGCATTCTTAAGTGACCTTCGATCTGCGACATTGTATCCAGGTCCACTCCGACCATAATAAGGAGCGATGTTCCACCCATTAAAAGCGCCAGGGAACGCGGAAAATTAAACCACACCTGAACAAGAGTAGGAATAATAGCTATAAACGCAAGGAACAATGATCCTGGCAGGATAATTCTATTAAGAATCCTTGACAGGTATTCTTCCATTTTTTCCGATCTTATTCCGGGAATGGATCCTCCGTTTTCCCTTATATTCTTGGATATCTCTACAGGATTTAAGGTTACCTGTGTATAAAAATACGCAAAAAAGATGATTAAGAGTGCATAAAGTATAATATAGGGAACCCCGGTGGGTCTTAACCAGGAAGCGAATTTAGATAACCATACAATCTTGGAACCGAGATTCTGCGCTATCTGTAGAGGAAATATCAATATCGAAGAAGCAAAAATAACCGGAATAACACCGGAAGGATTAATTTTAAAAGGTATATATGTATTCTGTGCTCCGTACACTTTCCTTCCGATTACCCTCTTTGCATAATGCACCGGTATTTTACGCTGGCCCTGCTGTTCATAAACCACCAATCCGACAACAACGATAAACAGAATAAAAACAACTATGACGAATACGGGATTAAGCTCTCTACTCTGAATCTGATTAAGCATAAGATAGAGTGCGTTCGGTATCCGTGCCACAATTCCTGCGAATATAATTAAGGATATACCGTTACCTACGCCGCGCTGTGTTATCTGCTCGCCCATCCACATCAGGAACATAGTTCCGGTGGTTACCGTAAGCATTGCAATTAAAATAAACGGAAGCCTTTCCATGGTAATGGCATCCGGTATTCTATCGGCATACTGGGTAATAGCAAACGACTGTACCAGGCATACGGCTACAGTGCCATACCTTGTCCATCTGTGTATCTTCTTCCGGCCGCCTTCCTCCTCGGAAACCTTCTTCATTTTAGGAAAAACAACTGTAAAAAGCTGCATAATGATGGACATAGAAATATACGGCATTATCCCAAGCATAAAAACCGAAAAACGTTTAAACGCTCCGCCTGCAAAGAAATCCAGATAATCGGTAATACCGACACCTGCACCGGTCTGCTGCGAGAGGAAATAAATCTTCAGTGCATTAATATTAATGCCCGGAATAGGAAGTATAGTCCCCAGCCTGAAAATAATGAGAATAAATATTGTAAAAAAGATTCTGTCCCTTAAATCTTTTACTCTGAACAGATCAACAATAGGGTTACCTGCCATTATCTTCTACCTTTTTTTCTTCAGTAACTTTTTTTTGTCCTTTAATCTCACCGCCTAAAGATTCTATAACCTCTTTTGCTTTTTTGGAGATATTGACTCCATCTATAATAAGTTTTTTTGTCAGTTCTCCGTTTGCAAGTATCTTAACCAGCCTTTTCTTGTATTTAACAATACCCTTTTCCAACAGCGCTTCCGGCGTAACGGTTTCCCCGTTTTTAAACTTTTCCAGCTTGTCCAATCCGACTACTATATACTCTTTTTTAAAGGGGTAATTAGAAAAGCCGCGCCGTGCTATCCTTCTGAACAAAGGCATCTGACCACCCTCGAACCCGATCCGTACGCCGCCGCCCGAACGGGACTTCTGCCCCTTGGTACCGCGTCCTGCAGTACTTCCGTGACCTGTACCGGTTCCTCTCCCGAGCATCTTTTTATTTTTAACGGCTCCTTTAGGAGCACGGATGTCGAATTGACCCATTATTTTATCTCCTCAACCTCTAACATATAGGATATCGAACGTATCATCCCTCTTATTACAGGATTATCCTCCTGCTCCACAACAGCTCCTATACGCCGTAAACCGAGAGCTTCCACGGTACGTCTGTGTTTCGGTTTTCTCCCTATTTTGCTTCTAATCAACTTAATTTTTAGTTTTCCCATCTCTAACTCCACAGTTCCTTAAGCGTTTTTCCTCTTGATTCGGCAATCGCTTTTGCATCGAGAAGATTCTCTATGCCGTTAAAAACCGCCTTTACAATATTGATCGCATTTTTGCTTCCGAGAGATTTGCTTAAAATATCTTTAACGCCTGCAGCCTCCAGAACAGCTCTTACCGGTCCTCCTGCTATTATTCCCGTACCGGGTGTAGCAGGTTTTAAAAGGACACTTGCACTTTTGTATTTACCTATTACTACATGCGGAAAAGTATTCTTTTTTACAGGTACACGTATCATGCTTTTTTTCGCCTTTTCAACGCTCTTCCTTATTGCATCGGCAACATCATTTGCCTTTCCAAAGCCGTAGCCTACATTACCCTTTTTATCTCCGACAACTACAAGTGCGGAGAATGAAAACCTTCTCCCGCCTTTTACAACTTTCGCAACACGATTCAACTTTACAAGCTTTTCTACGAATTCACGTTCAAATCTATCCTGTTTCACCTAACCCCCCTAAAATTTTAATCCTGCTTTTCTCGCACCATCGGCTATAGATTTGACAATACCATGATACAGATATCCGTTCCTGTCAAAAACGACCGTATTTATCTTTTTTTCGAGCAGACGTTTTGCCAGGGTTTCCCCCAGTTTCTCAACATCCTTTACCCGGTTCTTAACACTTTTCAGCTCTTTCTCCAGATTGGAAGCGGAAACAATAGTCTTTTCCGAAACATCATCGATTACCTGAATATACGTATATTTATTACTCTTAAATACCGTCATTCTAGGCCGATCAGGTGTGCCGTTTATCCTTCCGCGTATTCTTAATTTTCTTTTTATCCGCCGTTTTCGTTTTTCTATTAATTCCTTCATCCCCTGCTCCTACTTAACACCCGTTTTGCCGATTTTACGTCTTACATGCTCGTCTTCGTATCGAATACCCTTTCCCTTGTAAGGCTCCGGAGGTCTGAATGAGCGGATCTCCGCACTTATCTGACCGACTCTCTGTTTACTCGGACCCTCGACTATTATCTTGTTATTTCCTTCCACACTTATTTTAAGGCCACCCGGAACGGGGTAAAAAATAGGATTGGAAAATCCAAGGCTCAGAATCAGATTATCATCATTTACTTCCGCTCTGTAACCAACCCCGTTTATAAGGAGTGTTTTAGAAAAACCTTTTGATACGCCTATCACCATATTATTAATCAGATTTCTATAAAGCCCGTGTAACGACCGCGTATACTTCGTTTCATTTTTCCGCGATACCACAATACTTTTATCCTTCTGTGTAACGGCAATCTGAGACCTGATATTCTGACTCAGCGTCCCTTTAGGCCCTTCGACCTCTACAATGCTCTTTCTTATAGTTACCTTGACACCTTCAGGAACCGTTATGGGCATCTTCCCTATTCTTGACATAAACTACCTCTTCTCTACCATATACTGCAGATTAACTCACCGCCGACCTTTTTTTCCAGAGCTTTGGAGCCTGTAATAACACCGGTCGAAGTAGTAATAATTACCGTTCCATAGCCGTTAAGTACCCGCGGCATATTTTTATATCCGGTATAAACCCTTCTCCCCGGTTTCGAGATCCGCTTAAGACCGTGGATTATAGGTTTGCTTCTGTTATCATACTTTAGAAAGATCCTTATAAAGCTCTTTCCCTCCTGGTTGATTTTCTTAAAATTCTTAATAAACCCCTCCGTTTTAAGAATTTTTATGATCTCAAGCTTCAACTTGGAAGCCGGAATATCAACCTTTTCGAGTTGAACCATAGTAGCGTTTCTTACTTTTGTTAACATATCGGCAACAGGGTCTGAAAGACTCATATAACTCTCCCTACCAACTTGATTTCGTTACACCAGGAATTTTGCCTTCACTCGCAAGCTTCCTGAAGCACAGTCTGCACATTTCGAATTTCCTCATATATCCTCTCGCACGTCCGCAGATTCTACATCTGTTAACCTTTCGAGTCGAATACTTCGGTTTTCGCTCCGCCTTAATTATCATTGCTTTTCTTGCCATAATTCCCCCAACTTATTTTGCAAAAGGCATTCCTAATTTCTTTAAGAGGCTCTTCGCCTCCTTATCCGTAGGAGCGGAAGTTACAATGGTAACATTTAATCCGCTTATCCTTTCTATCTTATCATAATCAATTTCAGGGAATATTATCTGTTCGGTTATACCGAGTGAATAATTCCCATGTCCGTCGAATGCATTAGGATTTATACCGCGGAAGTCCTTAATCCTCGGAATTGCCGCATTTATAAGCCGATCCAGAAATTCATACATATAATCACCGCGTAAAGTTACTTTGGTGCCTATCTCCATGCCTTCCCTTACCTTAAACCCTGCTATCGATTTCCTTGCTCTGGTTTTTACGGCTTTCAGGCCTGTAATCTCCGTTAACTCTTTAACCGCAGAATCAAGAAGTTTTTTGTTCTGAATCGCTTCACCGACACCTTCGCTGACAATAACCTTTTTCACCATGGGAACCTGCATCACCGACTTATAGCTGAACTCATCCATTAATTCTTTAACTAACCGCTCCCGATAGACTTTCTTTAACCGCGGAATATAAGAAGCTTTTTTACCCATTACAACTGTTCTCCACATTTACGACATACTCTGATCTTCTTATCGTCTTCAAAACGGTACCCCATCCTCGTAGGACCGCACTTTTTACACACAATCATCACATTCGATATATCTACGGATGCCTCGATATCAGTAATGCCGCCCTTCTGATTCTGGCCCTTCGGCCTTACAGCCTTTTTTACCATATTGAGCCCTTCGATCATTATTCTGCCTTTACGGCTGTCGATCTGAAGGATACGGCCGCTTTTACCCTTATCCTTACCTGTAATAATTTTAACCGAATCGTTTTTCTTAAGTTTATACTTTGTCCGTTGTTTTTTCTTAATCATAACCGTCCCCCTAGAGAACCTCCGGAGCCAGAGAAATTATTTTCATATAATCTTTCTCCCTTAACTCTCTTGCAACAGGCCCGAATATTCTCTTTCCTTTCGGATTTCTACCCGGATCTATTATTACACATGCATTATCATCGAACCTTATATAAGTTCCGTCCGGTCTTCTGTACTCTTTACTGGTTCTCACGATAACCGCCCGCTCTACTGTTCCCTTTTTAATTGCTGCATTCGGAAGAGCATCTTTAACAGCAACCACAATAATATCTCCGACTCCGGCGTATTTTCGCCTTGTCCCGCCTAAAACCTTTATACATTGCACGCGTTTTGCACCGCTGTTGTCTGCAACATTTAAGTATGTATTCATCTGTATCATAATGCTCCCCCGACATATTCCCTATTTAGCTCTCTCTACAATTTCCAGAAGGCGCCAATGTTTGTCCTTACTCAGCGGTCTGGATTCAATTATTCTGACAGTATCACCGATATTACATTCATTTTTTGCATCATGAGCCTTAACCTTTTTGGACCTGGTGATGTACTTCTTGTACAGTTTATGAAGTTTCCTTCTGCTTATCTCCACGACGACCGTTTTGTCCATCTTATTACTTACCACTTTTCCGGTAAATATCTTCTTATTACCCTCCACAGCTTTCTCCTAAACTTTTCTGATTCCAAGTTCGTATTCATGAATTATTGTATTAATCCGCGCCAGTTTTTTACGAAGAGTCCTCTTTTCCAGAGGATTATCAACATGCCCGATTACTATATTAAACCTTAAATCACGATACTGTTTTTTTAATTCTTCTCGTTTTGTCAGAAGCTCATTATACGCTAAATCTTTAAATGAATCTTTCATATTACTACCCCAGATCCCTTCTTACAACGAATTTAGTTTTAATAGGAAGCTTGCTTCCGGCAAGGTGCATTGCTTCTTCGGCAAGACCCGGCTCCACACCGGCAATTTCAAACATGACAGAACCGGGTTTAACGACAGCAACCCAATATTCCGGATTACCCTTCCCTTTCCCCATTCTTGTTTCTGCAGGTTTTTTTGTATACGGCACATCGGGAAAAATCCTTATCCATACTTTTCCACTCCTCTTGATATGACGTGTCATTGCAATCCTCGCAGCTTCTATCTGCCTGTTGGTTATCCATTTTCTTTCCAGTGCGACAAGCGCAAAATCTCCGAAAGAGATTTTATTACCGCGCGTTGCCGCTCCTTTCATCCTGCCGCGCTGTTTTTTCCTGTATTTCGTTCTTTTCGGACTAAGCATTGTATCCTATCTCCTCGATGTACTTCCGCTTCTCTGCTTCTTTATCAGCCTTCCCGCATCTTCTTTCTTTTCCCTGCCGTAAACTTCACCGTTAAATATCCAGACCTTAACACCGACCGAACCGAATGTTGTAATAGCCGCGGTAAAACCGTAATCGATATCGGCCCTGAAAGTATGAAGAGGAATTCTTCCTTCCTTATACTCTTCCCGTCTCGCCATTTCGGAACCGCCGAGCCTGCCGGCTATTTTTATTTTTATCCCTTCGACACCTGCTTTTCTGGCATTACTGATTGCCATTTTCATAGCTCTTCTATACGAGGAACGTGCTCTCAACTGCCTCGCAACATTCTCTGCAATTAATTGCGCATTAATTTCCGGCCTTTTAATCTCTTTAATCTTAAGCTGAATCTTCTTGCCGACTATTTTCTGAAGTTCACCGCCAAGTTTCTCTATATTTGCGCCTTTGGCACCTATTACAACACCAGGCCGCCCGGTATGTATTATTACAGTAACCTTTTGGGGATGCCGGACAATCTCCAAATCGGCAATATCTGCTCCACGCGCAAAACGACCGTTCATAATTACTTCCCGTATACGAAGATCTTCATGCAGAGTCGAAGCGTACTCCCTGGGATCAACAAACCATTTTGATTTCCATGTTTTGTTAATTCCAAGCCTTAAACCAATCGGATTAACCTTTTGTCCCACAATACCCCCCAGATTAACTAATTTCGTCCAATACCACGGAAATGTGGCATGATCTTTTTAAAAGCCTGTCAGCCCTGCCGCGGGCCCTCGGCCATACCCTCTTCATAGTAGGCCCGCCGTTTACCTGCAAATCTTTTATATACAGCATTTCTTCATCGAGCTTTTTGTTGTTATACAGAGCATTTGCAGCAGCGGATTTAATAACCTTCCTTAATAAACGGGCGCCTTTATGAGGTAAAGAATCAAGAATCGCAACTGCCTCTCCGTAGGGTTTTTTTCTAATGATATCGGCAACCCTTCTCACCTTTGTCGGTGATACCCTTAAATACCTTGCATGAGCCTGATAACCCTTCTTTATTTCCATAACCTTCACCTGTTACCTTTTAGAAGCCTTTTTATCCGATCCTGCATGTCCTCTGAAAATCCTTGTCGGTGAAAACTCTCCGAGTTTGTGACCGACAAGGTTCTCCGTTACATACACAGGGATCCATGTTTTACCGTTATAAACAGAAATAGTAAAACCTACCATTTCAGGGATGACTGTCGAACACCTCGAATAAGTTTTTATCATCCTTTTTTCACCGCTTTTATTCATATCCAGGACCTTTTTATAGAGGCTTTTTGCAATAAAAGGTCCTTTCTTTACCGATCTGGACACTCGCTACTCCTATTTTCTTCTCTTAACAATAAATTTACTGGAAAGCTTGCGCTTCTTCCGTGTTTTATAACCTTTTGTGGGAATACCCGTCGGAGAAACAGGATGTCTTCCTCCGGACGACTTACCTTCGCCGCCGCCATGCGGATGATCGTGAGGGTTCATGGCAACGCCCCGAACCTTCGGTCTTCTGCCCAGCCATCTTGCCCGCCCCGCTTTACCGAGGGTAACATTCATATGTTCCTCGTTACCGACAGTCCCAATCGTTGCATAACACTTTTTAAACACCATTCTAATTTCACCGGATGGCAGTTTAAGTGTTACATAATCACCCTCTTTTGCGGCAATCGATGCTCCGGTACCTGCAGATCTTGCCATCTGGCCGCCCTTCCCAAGCTGTAATTCAATATTATGAACGATCATTCCAAGAGGTATCCTCTCCAATGGCAGTGCATTTCCAACTTCCAAAGGTGCATCGGGCCCGCTTACGACGGCAGAACCGACGCCAAGCCCTTCCGGGGCAATAATATAACGCTTCTCACCGTCCGAATAATTGACTAATGCGATATTAGCACTCCTATTAGGATCATACTCTATAGCGGCTACCTTTCCCGGCACACCGGTTTTGCTCCTTTTAAAATCGATAACACGATATCTTCTTTTGTGTCCGCCGCCTCTCCTCCGTACACTGATCCTTCCTGCACTGTCCCGGCCGGAACTAAAAGCGGACCCTTTTGTTAAAGATTTTTCGGGTTTATCCCTTGTTAGCTCCTCGAATGTCAAGCCTGTCTTAAATCTGGTTCCGGCGGTAACCGGTTTGTATTTTTTAATTCCCATTACTTTAAACTCCCTACACACCCTCAAAAATCGGGATAATCTCTCCCGGAGGAAGAGTTACAACAGCTTTTTTCCATACGGCAGTATATCCCAGCCTGTAACGTACACGTTTCGGCTTTCTCGAAACATTAACAATATTGCATTTCAATGGATGCACGCTAAATAGTTCGTTGACTGCCTGCATTACCTGGGACTTATTTGCACCGCGGTTTACCTTAAATGTATACTTATGCGATTCCCTCATTATATTCGTTTTTTCAGTAACAACCGGCTCTATGATAACCTGATCAGCGTCCATTATTTAACCTCTTACCTTTAATTCGAAGCATAGAAATCATTTAAACTTTTTGCGGCGGATTCCATCAGCAAAAGATGCCTGCAGTAAAAAAGATCATGCACCCTTAATCTGTCAAAAGAGAGAAAACGAAGCCACGGTACATTTCCTCCTGATCTTTTCACCATCTTGTCATTATCTTTAAGCACCAGTATTGTACGTTCATCCGGAACAAAACCGCTTACTATTTTAAGAAAGTCCTTCGTCTTTCCGCTTTCTACCGTAAAATCTTCAATCACCTTTAAAACACTATCTTTTAATTTAAGCGACAGGACAGACCTTATTGCCAGCCTTTTTATCTTTCGGGGCAATTTATAACTGTAATCACGGGGTTTCGGGCCGAAAACCGTTCCGCCTCCTACCCAGACAGGGGATTTTCTGCTTCCCGAACGCGCTCTTCCGGTTCCCTTCTGCCGCCATGGCTTTGCTCCGCTTCCCCGGACTTCACTCCTCGTTTTTGTAGAAGCGGTTCCCTGCCTTAAATTAGCAAGCTCATTCCTTACCGCATGATAAATAGAGCCCTCACTTATATCCACACCAAATACACTATCCGATAGTTCTATTTCACGTAATACACTTCCATCTAACCCCAAAACCTGCGTTTTCATACGGATCCTCTATTTCTTCTTTGATTTCATTAATAGCACTTTGCTTTTATTTCTGCCTGGTACCGAACCCTGCAGAAGAATAATATTTTTATCTTTATCAACACGCAGGACCCTTAAATTCTGAATAGTTCTTTTAACACCGCCCATTCTTCCCGCCATCTTTGTGCCTTTAAAAACCTTGGAAGGCGAGGCAGCCTGTCCGGTAGATCCTCCTGCCCTATGGAATTTGGAACCATGAGATTTTTGACCACCACTGAAACCATGACGTTTCATAACACCCTGATATCCTTTGCCTTTGCTGATCCCGCGGACATCTACATATCTTATGTTTTCAAATACTGCAGCACCCAGCTCTTCACCTATTTTATACTCTTTTTCAAAATCCCTTATCTCGAGAACGTGCTTTCGCAGCTCCGCACCACCGGAAAATTGACCCGCATACGGTTTGGAAACCTTATTCTCTTTTACCTTTTCCACACCGAGAATTACCGCATCATAGCCGTGTTTCTTCATTTTTCTTTCACCCACAACGAGATTCGGTTCCACATGAATTACCGTAACAGGGATAAGTATACCATTATCATCAAAAACCTGTGTCATGCCTATTTTATCTGCCATTAATGCCAACATTGCTTTTTCCTTACTGCTTTATTTCTACATCAACACCTGCAGGTAACTCCAGTTTCATAAGCGCATCCATAACATCCTTTGTAGGTTCGATTATATCTATTAATCTCTTATGGGTTCTCATTTCAAACTGTTCCCGCGACTTTTTATTTACATGCGGAGACCGCAGAACTGTAAATTTGTTTATCTTTGTAGGCAGAGGAATCGGCCCTGATATCTTAGACCCGGCTTTTAACACCGTTTCTACAATCGATTTTGCACTCTGATCTATAAGTTCCACATCGAAACCACGTAATCTAACACGTATCCTATCCCCTGTCATGTATAAACTCCCTGAAAAAACTCCTGCATTTTACAATGCAGGAGCATAATTTATTCTAAAATTTCCGTAACGGCTCCTGCGCCGACAGTCCTTCCACCCTCACGAATAGCAAACCTTAAACCTTTTTCAATAGCTATTGTGGAAATCAATTCTACGGTAAGTTCAACCGTATCTCCGGGCATAACCATCTGCTTGTCTTCGGGAAGAGAAACACTTCCGGTAACATCCGTTGTTCTGAAATAAAACTGCGGCCTGTAACCTGAAAAGAAAGGAGAATGTCTTCCACCTTCATCCCCTGTCAGTATGTAAACTCTGCTTTTGAATTTCTTATGAGGAGTAATACTGCCCGGCTTAGCAACTACCTGTCCTCTTTCAACTTCCTTCTTGTCCACACCCCTTAAAAGAGTACCGATATTATCACCGGCAAGTCCTTCATCCAGTATCTTATTAAACATTTCCACACCCGTTACAACAGTTTTCCTCGTGGGCTTTATGCCGACAATTTCAACCTCTTCGCCGATTTTTACTTTTCCGCGGTCAACCCTTCCGGTCACAACCGTACCACGACCGGATATGGAAAAAACGTCCTCTATGGGCATCAGGAAAGGCTTATCGATGGCCCTTTCAGGTAAAGGAATATACTCGTCCATGGCTTTAAGAAGCTCGATAATAGATTTAATCTTTTCCGGATCATCCGGATTTTCCATGGCCTGGAGAGCGGAACCCTTAATAATAGGAATTTCATCTCCGGGAAATTCGTATTCCTTTAAGACATCCCGGATTTCCTCCTCCACGAGTTCGATCAATTCCGGATCGTCCACCTGATCTGTCTTGTTGAGGTAAACAATTATAGATGGAACACCAACCTGACGCGCAAGCAGTATATGCTCTCTTGTCTGCGGCATCACCGAATCAGGGGCGGATACTACTAAAATAGCACCGTCCATCTGCGCGGCACCGGTTATCATATTCTTAATGTAGTCAGCGTGTCCCGGACAGTCTACATGGGCATAGTGCCTATTCTCTGTCTGATATTCAACATGCCTGGTATTAATGGTAATACCTCTGGACTTCTCCTCCGGCGCATTATCTATATCCTCATACTTCATCACTTTATCACCAAAACTTCTAGAACAGTACATGGTAATTGCTGCCGTAAGAGTTGTTTTCCCATGATCGACATGACCAATCGTACCTACATTAATATGCGGTTTGGTCCTTTCAAACTTTGCCTTTGCCATTTCTTCCTCCTTGCTTTGAAACGCAATTCAAAACATATAGCACATTATTATGCTTATTATAAGGCATAGAGGATTTATTTTTATTTTCCTCTGACCTTCGCTACTATCTCTTCCTGTACCGATTTTGGAACTGACTGGTAATGTGAAAACTGCATGGTATGAGTCGCCCGCCCCTTTGTCATGGAGCGGAGAACGGTAGTATATCCGAACATCATTCGTAAAGGCACAAGTGCCTTAGCTACCTTACCACCATACCGATCTTCTATACCTTCCACATGTCCCATTCTTGCACTGAAATTGGAAATAACTTCCCCAAGATACTCCTCGGGAGCGTTAACCTCCACAGACATAATCGGTTCCAGGATAGTTGGTTTAGCTTTCCTAAGCCCATTCCTGTATGCAAGCGAAGCTGCTACCTTAAAAGCCATCTCGCTTGAATCAACATCATGATACGAGCCGTCGAGAAGCGTCGCCCTGAAATCCACAACAGGATATCCGGCGAGCACACCATTGTCTCTCGACTCTTCTATTCCCTTCTGAACAGCAGGTATGTATTCCTTCGGAACCCTGCCTCCGACAACCTTACTCTCAAAGAGAAAGCCGGTTCCGGGCGGCAGCGACTCGAACTTCATAACAACGTGACCGTACTGTCCGTGTCCGCCCGACTGCTTTACAAACTTACCTTCCGCTTTGGCGGAACCCATAATCGTTTCACGATATGCGACCTCCGGTTTCCCGACACTGGCCTCTACCCTGAACTCCCGTAAAAGTCTCTCCACAAGAACCTCAAGGTGAAGTTCCCCCATCCCGGATATTATGGTCTGCCCCGTCTCATGATCATAGCGGACTTTAAAAGTCGGATCCTCTTCGGAGAGCTTCTGCAGCGCTCCCATTAATTTATCGGAATCTGACTTCGTCCTGGGCTCTATAGCAATAGAGACAACCGGCTCCGGGAAAACCATGGACTCGAGAATTATCTGATTATCCATATCACAAAGCGTATCGCCCGTTGTAGTCTTCTTTAACCCCACTAAAGCGGCAATATCACCCGTATGAACCTCACCAATCTCTTCCCTGTCGTTCGCATGCATCCTTAAGATCCTGGAAACCCGCTCTCTTCGATCGGCAGTCGAGTTATAAATATAACTGCCGCTTTTCAAGCTGCCCGAATAGACCCTGAAAAACGTCAGCTTCCCAACATAAGGATCGGACATAATCTTAAAAGCCAATGCCGAAAAAGCACTGTCATCCGAAGGCACACGTTCTATATAATCACCCGTGTTCGGCAGTATTCCGGTTATCGCAGGAATATCGACAGGAGAAGGCAGATAATCCACAACCGCATCGAGCAGCAGCTGAACACCCTTGTTCTTAAAAGCCGCCCCGCAAAGTACGGGAAAAAGCTTACTATCGAGGGAGGCTGCACGCAGCACCTCTTTTATTCTTTCTCCGGATATCTCGACCCCTTCAAGATACTCTTCCATAAAAAGATCATCCTGTTCGGAAAGCTTTTCAAGAAGCTCCACACGCTTTTCTTCCGCCTCATCCTTCATCTCTTCGGGTATTTCACTTTCGAGATATTCGGCACCGGATCCATCATCCTCCCACACAAAAGCGCGCATCTTTATAAGATCCACAACACCCTTGAATTTACTCTCGCTTCCTATGGGAATCTGGACAACCAAGGCGTTCGCCCCTAACCGGCTCCCGAGCTCTTCCACAACACCGTAAAACCTTGCTCCGACCCGGTCCATCTTGTTGATAAAAACAAGCCTCGGAACCTTATATTTATTCGCCTGCTTCCATACGGTCTCGCTCTGGGGTTCCACCCCCGCAACAGCACAGAAGACCCCTATTGCTCCGTCTAACACTCTCAAAGATCGCTCCACCTCGACTGTGAAATCCACATGCCCGGGTGTATCTATTATATTTATCTGGTGATCTTTCCAGGAACAAAAGGTCGCAGCAGCCGTTATCGTTATGCCCCGCTCTTTCTCAAGTTCCATCCAGTCCATCTCGGTATCACCTTCATGGACCTCACCAATCTTATGCGTTCTACCTGTATAGTAGAGAATCCGCTCCGTCGTTGTCGTTTTCCCGGCGTCTATATGCGCCATGATCCCGATATTGCGGATTTTCTTAAGAGGAAACCGCTCAGCCATATCCAAAAACAACTACCATCTGTAATGAGCAAAGGCCTTGTTAGCCTCAGCCATTCGATGGGTGTCCTCTTTCTTTTTAAATGATGCACCTGTAGAATTATACGCATCCATTAATTCCGCCGACAGCTTCGTACTCATGGACTTGCCGCTTCTCTTACGTGCGAACTGTATAATCCACCTCATGGCCAGTGCATCACGCCTGCTATCCCGAATTTCAACAGGAACCTGGTATGTCGATCCGCCCACTCTCCTCGATTTCACCTCTACAATAGGCTTAACGTTTTCCAGTGCTTTTAAAAAAACCTCGAGAGGTTCCTTCTTTAATTTTTCTTCCATAGCCTTAAATGCATCATAAACAATTCTCGTTGCAATCGCCTTCTTACCGGAGTACATCATCCTGGTAATAAATTTGGAAAGAACAGCACTTCTGTACTTCGGATCGGGATATACAACTTTCTTCTGAACTACCCTTCGTCTTGGCATATATAATTCCTCGTTTACGCCTTCGGCTTCTTGGTACCGTACTTCGACCTGCTCTTTTTTCTATCCTCGACCCCGAGGGTATCCTTAGCACCACGTACGATATGATACCTGACACCAGGCAGATCCTTTACCCTGCCTCCCCTTATAAGCACTACCGAGTGCTCCTGCAGATTATGTCCGATGCCGGGAATGTATGCCGTAACCTCGATACCGTTCGACAGCCTTACCCTTGCAACCTTTCTCAATGCGGAATTAGGTTTCTTGGGTGTTATGGTCATAACCCTCGTACATACTCCTCGTTTCTGAGGACAACCCTGCAGCGCAGGCGCTTTTGTTTTCTTTATAATCTTCTTTCTGCCTTTTCTTATCAACTGATTTATAGTTGGCATATAAACACAAATCTCCCATCTGATAGACTATGTGAAACGAAAATCTATCAATAGATTAAAAAAAAGTCAAGCCTATTACACATATTTCTATAATAGGTTGAAAAAATGAAAGTACTGATTTTAAACCAACACTTTTATACTGAATATATCATCCAGCATACCGATCTTTTATCGGCCGCCCCTCCCCGATCCGGTAAAATATAACAGACAATCAATAAAGA
Source organism: Spirochaetales bacterium (assembly GCA_003233545.1). GTDB lineage: Bacteria > Spirochaetota > Spirochaetia > SZUA-6 > SZUA-6 > SZUA-6. The sequence continues at coordinate 6,341 of QILZ01000013.1, read as the reverse complement.
ATCAAGTAGAGATGTGCAATATCCTATTGAATCGTATTATTTACAGCATTATCCTGCAGCACAACCTTTAATTCCTTTTTCTTTTCTTCCAATATCTTATTGATGGAGATGTCGAGATCCTCCATATTTTCATCATAAAGCTTAATTTTACGATACTGTTTTATTCCTGTTCCGGCAGGAATCAAGTGACCTATAATTACATTCTCCTTTAAACCTCTTAAGTGATCCACGCTTCCGGCAATTGCCGCATTTGTAAGAACACGTGTTGTTTCCTGAAAAGACGCAGCGGAAATAAAGGAATCTATGTTCAGCGACGCACGGGTAATTCCAAGCAGAAGCGGCCTGCCAACAGCGGGCTGCCCGCCCTCTCTCTCTACCTTTCTGTTCTCTTCATGGAATTTATACTTATCAACCTGCTGGTTGTATATCAAACCCGTATCTCCGACATCCATTATTTCCACTTTCTTCATCATCTGACGTATTATGACCCCGATATGCTTATCGTTGATATTTACACCCTGAAGCCTGTAAACCTCCTGTATCTCATTTACAAGGTAGAACTGGAGGGCATTCTCACCGAGGATCTGAAGAACATCGTGCGGATCTATATTACCGTCGCACAGCGGTTCGCCTGCTTCCACCGTATCCCCGTCCCTTATTAAAAGATGTTTACCCATTGGAACCAGATGCTTGTACTCCATGCCGTACGGATCGGTGACAATAATTACTCTGTTTGATTTCACGATACCGCCGAAAGAAACCTTACCGCCTATTTTCCCAAGGACTGCCGGATTCTTAGGCACCCTCGCTTCGAAAAGCTCACCAACCCTCGGTAATCCACCGGTTATATCTCTTGTTTTAACACTTTCCTTTAAAAGCTTTGCAAGGATCTTTCCTGCTTTAATCTTTTCACCTTCTTCTACATTTAAGTATGCAGAGCCAGGCAGATAGTACCCGGCCACCTCGTTACCGTTTTCATCGACTATTGCAATTCTCGGCTGGAGAGATTCCAAGGAAAACTCTGCAATCTTTTTCTCTATTTTACCGGTATCTTCGTTGATCTCCTCTTTCAGCGTTGTCCCGAGAACTATATCTTCGAATTTTACAATTCCGTCAGCTTCCGATACTATCGGCTCACTGAAGGGATCAAAAAACGCAATTGTTTCTTCCGCCGCAACTATATCACCCACTCTGAAAAGCAGTTCCGAACCGTTACGTATATTTACCCGCTGAGGCTGGGTAATCAGCAGTATCTCCTTTTTGGAGATTCGCATATATGCAATCTCATCGGATTGCACCTCTTTTTCTCCGCTTTTAAGAATAACCTCACCTTTTAAAACCTTCTGCCCGTCTTCCACCATGATCTTATCTTTTTTACCAAAAGGAATTCTTTTTAAGACTTTATTAACTATAACAAACCCCTTTCGGGCAAACAGGAGATTGCCTTCGTTGAGCTCGATCACATTTCCCTTTATCTCCGATAGAACCACCGGATATTTAAGGGAAATTCTATTCTCTTCGCTTACCTTTGTAGCTACACCTCCTATATGGAAGGTTCTCATCGTAAGCTGTGTCCCGGGCTGTCCTATACTCTGTGCAGCTATAATACCGACGGCCTCGCCGATATTCACCGTTTTATTCGTGGCCAGGTTTCTTCCGTAGCACTTCCTGCAGACACCGTGTTCCGCCTCACAGGTTAAAACGGTTCTTATCCTTACACTCTCGACGCCTACATTTTCGATTCTTTCGGCTATTTCATCCGTTATTCCCTGATTTACAGCGACGATAATTTCACCTGTTATGGGGTGCTTAACACGCTCGAGGGTAAATCTGCCGACAATCCTGTCACGTAAGGGTTCCACGACATCTTCGCCGTCCTTTATAGCCTTCATTTCTATTCCGTTAATCGTACCGCAGTCTTCTTCGTTAACAACAACATCCTGGGCAATATCCACAAGGCGCCGTGTCAGATAACCTGCATCAGCCGTTTTTAATGCGGTATCTGCAAGCCCTTTTCGTGCTCCGTTCGTAGATATAAAGAATTCGATTATCGAAAGCCCTTCCTTAAAATTCGATCTTATGGGAAGTTCAATAATATCACCGGACGGCTTTGCCATTAACCCTCTCATGCCCGAAAGCTGCCTGATCTGGCTCCTGCTTCCCCTGGCACCAGAGTTTGCCATCATATAGACAGGGTTAAAACCTCCCCTGTCTTTCTTAAGCACTTCCATCAGCTCATTCGTAATATTTTCGTTTGTTGTACTCCAGACCTCTACTACTCTGTTATAACGTTCTTCATTCGTAATATGCCCCTGAAGATACTGTTTCTGTATTTCCTCCACCTGCCTGTTTGCCTTTTCGATCATCTTTTTCTTGGCATCGGGAATAACAATATCATCCATTCCGATGGTGGCGCCGAATCTCGTTGCATAGGTAAACCCAAGGTGTTTAATCTTATCGAGCATCTTTACAGTGACAGCGGGACCATAATCTTTATAGGCGTTAGCAATAAGGCTCTTCAGTTCCTTTTCGCCGACCGTAAAGTTTAAAAAACCGACCTCCTCAGGAAGTTCCTCATTTAGAATTATTCTCCCCGGTGTCGTTTTAGTCCATTTCCCTTTTATCTTAACATTAATCTGCGCTTCATAGTCCACACTCTTGGAATCCACGGCGAGCAGAACCTCCTCAAATGAAGAGAAGTACTTTCCCTCTCCATGGGCACCTTTACGTATCGTGGTAAGATAGTTTAATCCCAGAACCATATCCTGTGTCGGTATCACTATAGGACTGCCGTTTGCAGGATTTAATAAGTTCCTCGACGATAAAATAAGGGTCCAGCACTCTATCTGAGCCTCCGGAGTAAGTGGCACATGAACAGCCATCTGATCGCCGTCAAAATCCGCATTAAAAGCATGGCATACCAGCGGATGAAGCTTAATGGCTTTCCCCTCGACAAGCACAGGTTCAAAAGCCTGGATTCCAAGCCTGTGAAGTGTAGGAGCACGGTTCAGCATAACAGGATGTTCCTGAACAACCTCCTCCAGAACAGCCCAGACCTCGGGAGTTTCCTGCTCCACAAGAGTTTTTGCCTTTTTTATATTATAAACAATATCCTTCTCTACAAGCTTCTTCATAATAAAAGGTTTAAACAGTTCCATCGCCATCTTAGTCGGGAGCCCGCACTGGTGCAGTTCGAGCTCGGGTCCGACTACAATAACGGAACGGCCTGAATAATCCACCCGCTTGCCTAAAAGATTCTGCCGGAACCGCCCCTGTTTTCCCTTAAGAAGATCGGAAAGGGATTTTAAAGGCCTGTTGGATGCACCCTTTACAACACGTTTCTTCTTGGAATTGTCAAAGAGCGCATCCACTGCTTCCTGAAGCATCCTTTTCTCATTTCTTATGATTATATCCGGAGCATTTAAAATCAGGAGCCTCTTTAATCTGTTATTTCTGTTAATAACCCTTCTGTAAAGATCATTTAAATCCGAAGTTGCAAACCTGCCGCCGTCAAGCTGTACCATGGGGCGTAACTCCGGCGGAATTACAGGAATAACATCTAAAATCATCCATTCCGGACGGTTCCCCGAATCCCTGAAATCTTCGATTATGGAAATTCTCTTTAACAGTCTCTTATCGGACTTTGCTCCCTTTTCCTTCATCTTCTGTCGAAGTTCAACGGAAAGAGCATCGAGGTCTATAGATTCGAGCAGTGTACGTATGGCTTCCGCACCGATTCCGGCTGTAAATGCCATACCATATCTCTCCTGCGCTTCTATATACTCATCCTCCGTTAAAAGCTGCATCATTTTAAGATCGGTATCCCCGGCATCGATAACGACATACTTTTCATAGTACAGTATGGACCTTAAAGCTGCTATGGATAGATCGAGCAGAAGACCCATTCTGGACGGGACAGATCTGTAATACCATATATGGGATACCGGAGAGGCAAGCTCGATATGACCCATTCTCTCTCTGCGTACCTTGGGATGAGTAACTTCCACTCCGCACCGGTCGCATATAACGCCCTTATACCGAATGGATTTAAACTTACCGCAGTAGCACTCCCATTCCTTTGTTGTTCCGAATATTCTCTCACAAAAAAGGCCGTCTCTCTCCGGACGCAGAGTACGGTAATTTATAGTTTCAGGTTTCTTGACCTCTCCATAGGACCACGCTCTTATCTGATCCGGAGAGGCAAGCTTAATCATTATATGATCAAAATCCTGTAAATCCCTCATTTTTTCCTCCTAAAAACGGGTCCCCTGACGATTTATCAGCTCTTCATCACGTTCTGTCAATGGGATTCTCTTTCCCTTCGCATCATAAATTGTTATATCCAGTGCAAGCCCTCTGAGTTCCTGCACTAAAACATTAAATGACTCGGGCAGTCCTGCCGTCGATGTGGCCTCACCCTTGACTATACTCTCATAAATCTTTGCTCTCCCGGTCATATCATCCGACTTTAGAGTTAAAAGTTCCTGAAGCGTATTTGCAGCTCCATAAGCTTCTAACGCCCACACTTCCATTTCTCCCAGCCTCTGGCCTCCGAATTGTGCCTTACCTCCGAGCGGCTGCTGTGTAACAAGTGAGTAGGGACCCGTAGAACGGGCATGCATCTTATCATCCACAAGGTGATGAAGTTTGAGCATGTATATGTTGCCTACGGTAATCGGATTCTCAAAGGGTTCTCCGCTCTGCCCGTCGTACAGAATGGTTTTTGAGTTAACCGGTAATCCGGCCTTTTTAAGTTTTTCCTCTATCATTTCATTTGTTGCGGACTGAAAAACAGGTGTGGCATACCATTCGTCAAGATTCAAGGCGGCCCACCCGAGCTCCGTTTCCAATATCTGTCCGAGGTTCATCCTCGAAGGAACACCGAGAGGATTAAGTACAATATCGACGGGAGTGCCGTCTTCCATGTAGGGCATATCTTCCACCGGCAAAACCCGGGAAATAACTCCCTTATTACCATGGCGCCCGGACATTTTATCACCTTCCTGCAGCTTTCTCTTTGTTGCTATGATAACCTTTACCACTTCTTCCACCCCCGGATTAAGGTCATCACCATCGGAACGTTTTAACCTCTGAACATCTATCACGGTGCCGTCGATTCCATGGGGCACTCTTAAGGAGGTATCGCGCACCTCTTTTGCTTTTTCACCGAATATGGAATTAAGGAGCCGGAACTCCGGAGTGGAACTTGTTTCGCTCTTCGGCGTAACTTTGCCGACAAGAATCGAACCGGACTTAACCTTGGCACCTACTCTGATTATCCCCTCTTCATCGAGATGCTCAAAGGCATGCTCGTTTGTATTTGGGATATCTCTCGTTATCTTTTCAGGACCGAGCTTTGTCTCCCGTACCTCGATGGTGAGTTCTTTTATATGAATGGATGTAAAAATATCATCCTGTACCACCTTTTCCGATATAAGAATGGCATCTTCATAGTTGTAGCCGTTCCACGGCATAAACGCAACAAGCACATTTCTTCCGAGTGCCAGTTCTCCATTGTACGTTGCAGGACCATCCGCAAGAACAGTCCCGGCTTTAATTTTATCGCCGACCTTAACAATCGGTTTCTGGTTAAAACAGGTATCCTGATTCGTTCTTTGAAATTTCAAAAGCTCGTATCTGTCCACAACATTCCGGTCTCCGCCGTTGTCAGGAAGTACATGAATTTCCATCGATGTCACATGAATAACAACTCCCGGCCTTTTAGCAATAGCCAGCACTCCGGAATCGTACGCAGTTTTAGCCTCCATCCCGGTGCCTACCCGCGGAGGTTCGGGGCGCAGCAGGGGAACAGCCTGACGCTGCATATTAGAACCCATAAGAGCCCTGTTTGCATCATCATGTTCTAAAAAGGGAATTAAAGAAGCGGAAACGGAGATAACCTGCTTGGGAGACACATCCATGTACTGGATGTCTTCAGGAATCTTTGTCGTATAATCCCCGCTCTTACGTACAGGAACAAGTTTCTCTAAAAAGTTACCATTCTTATCGATAGGCGCGTTTGCCTGTGCTATCGTATATCTCTCTTCATCTATCGCAGACAGATACTCTATCTCTCTTGTCGCCCTTCCCTTAATCACCTTACGGTAAGGAGTTTCCAGAAAACCGTAATCATTAACACGGGTATAATTTGCAAGAGAAACAATTAATCCGATATTGGGCCCTTCAGGAGTTTCTATGGGGCACATTCGCCCGTAATGGGTATAGTGAACATCCCTTACCTCGAAGCCGGCCCGGTCCCTCGACAATCCGCCCGGGCCGAGAGCATTCAGTCTCCGCTTATGTGTAAGCTCTGCAAGAGGATTGACCTGGTCCATAAACTG
>QILZ01000098.1 GCA_003233545.1 Spirochaetales bacterium | reverse complement strand
TGTAAACAGGACAGAATAAAAATTTCAGACTATTATTAAAGATCTGTAAAGTCGCATATGCTTAGATTTGTTATTAAAATCGGTAAAGTAAATTTTTAAGCTTTTTTAGTTGCACAAATAAATGTATACTATATATTACATGCTAAGAATTAGTATTATATACTTAATTGTTTCTATTTCTTTTAATTTTGGCTATACTATTATAAAAGTTAATGATACTATTCTTAAACCGCTAAATCAGGTTGTAGCCAGGAGTTTTTCGAATGAAAAAGGTAAAAGGAGCTTTGCCCGGACAGAGACATGGATTTTTTAAAGCAGGTAAATGGTTGTTTTTTATATCTCTTATTTTTATTCTTTCATCGTGTATCGGTGTAAATACAACTGTAACATTTAATAATAACGGTTCCGGTAAACTTTCCATAAAGTACAGGATATCAAAAATGGTTGTAAATATAGGGAATGCAGGGGAGGGAAAAACCGTTCTTCCGCTGCCTGTTACAAAAGAAGATTTTACAAGATCGATAGAAGACGTTAAAGGCCTTAAGCTGCTGTCTGTTAAACAGAATGAAGATGCCAATGATATCTTTATAACGGCGGAAATAGAATTCGACAAAATCGAAGATTTCGCAAAAGTAAAGGGTTTTAAAGAAATGCCTGCAACATTGACTAAGAAAGGAAATAGTATAACTTTTAACGAGAAAATAGCAGGCAAACCTGATCCTGAGCCGGATAAAGATTCTCTGAAATTGATAGATACACTTTTTAAGGGTTACAATGTTTCTTTTAACATTAATGCCCCTAAAGAAATAAAATCTCATAATATCGGCAAACTCTCTGCTGATAAAAAGAGCGTTACATACATTATCCCTGTTGGAGATTTATTAAAAATCAAAAACGATACGTATTTAACTGTAACCTGGTAACTGAATTTTAAAGGAACATTTTTTCGTTTACCTTGCGTTCCATACGGGATAAAGATTAAAAAGGAAAGGAAAAAGAGATATTTTATAAAAATTTTATTTGACAATCACTAACTGTTTTCATAATCTTTATGATGTACAATTTTCAGGAGAATTAAAAATGGATGTCTTAAAAGAAGTAAAAAAAGCCGAAGATGAAGCAAGCAAAATAGAAGAAGAGTATAAGGATAAAATTGATAATTTGCTTTTATCCGTTAATATCGAAGCGGAAAAAACGAAACAGAAGCTCGATAAAGATTTAAAAGACAAATTAAAGTCCTACGGAGAAGAGCTTGATAACCAGTTCGACGAAGAAAAAGCAAAGATTATTAAAGAAAGTGAGTTAAAGAGAAAAAAGATCGAAATCGTTGTGGAAAAAAACAGAGAGAATTTTATAAATCAACTCCTCGATAAGCTGAGTTAAAATATGTCGATTGCCCGAGTATTAAAAACGGATATTATTCTTCCGAAGGATAATGAGCCTTCCCTTATTAAATATCTGGAAGAGAGCAAACTGATTCATATTTCGGATATACACGATTCAATAAAGGAGAAAGCAGAGTATATAGAAGAACGGACAGATGTCGATTCTTCGGAATTGGATGAGGTGCTTGGTAATTCAAAATGGATTCTTGACACCTTTAAGTATTTTGATCCTGAAAAGAAAGGGCTGTTAGAAGAATTCTTTGGTTCCGCGCCTTATATAGAGGCGGAAAGATTTGATGATATTATTAAATCTTTTAAAATTAATGAATATACTGAAAATCTCAAATCCGAATTCAGAGATTACGAAGAGGCTGCCTCGGAAATAGAAAAAAATAAAGAATTAATAAAATCTTTATCCCCATGGAATCGGCTTAAAGAAAATCTATCCCTTTACCAGGTATCCGCGTATGTATCGGTTATTCCGATTGCATGTAAAAACGAACAGTATAAAAAAGCAATGATTTTACTTAAAGAAAAAAAGCTGGAAGCTTATACGGAATGGGTATTGGTCTCGGAAAACAAGAAGAACAAACTCGGTTATTTTATTGTTTTAAACGAAAAACGTGACGACCTGGAAAATATTATAAAAAATTCGGGGAGCCAGACTGTAACATTGCCTTCTTTTGACAGTACCATAGAGGAAATCGAGGCAGAATCTGTAAAAATAATTAAGACCTCCGAAGAAAAAAAAGAAAAAATATCCAGGTTTTTTGCAGTGGAATCCTTAAAAAAAAGGGAAATAATAAAAGCCTTTCATGATGAATATTCAAACAGGAAGAAGAATATTAAAGTAAGAAATAAAATGTTTTACTCCCGTATGGTTCTTGTAGTTCACGGCTGGGTAAAACAGTCTGATAAAAAAGATTTTAAAAATCTTATCGATAAGAATTTTCCGGATGCTGTTCTTCATTTCAGTAAACCCACGAAGGACGATAACCCGCCTGTAGAACTTGAAAACCCGAAATTGATCAAACCGTATCAGACCCTTCTTGAAATGTTCGGCATGCCGAACTATTTCGGTATCGATCCCACACCAATTGTTGCCATTACAATGACAGTGTTTTTCGGAATATGTGTCGGAGATGCGGGTTACGGAACCTTGCAGGTTCTTCTTGTCTTATTTCTAAAACGAAAATTTAAACCGGACTCCGGAACACGGTTATTTCTTAATATGTTTCTGCAAATGGGAATAATGGTCATGATTTTCGGTACTTTAAGCTGGAGTTTTTTTGGTTTCAGCCCGGGCTATGTACACGGCGGACCCAAGTTATTAGGCGTTCTTCCTTTTTTCCTGCCGACGAAAGATATAATGACTGTGATCGGTCTTTCTATCGTCCTGGGAGTTATAACACAGTTAGCATCCATACTTGCAGGGTTTGTAAACAGCATTAAAATGCGTGATATCGAAGCTGCGGTCTTTGATTATCTGATGTGGTTTATAATGCTCTCTGCGATTACCGGATGGGTACTGACAAAAATCATAAGCAGTATACCGAAGCCTGTCGAAACAACATTTCTGCTTTTAATTGCATTAAGTGCATTTGCGGTTGTTATTTTTTCCGGCAGAGAAAATAAAAATATATTTTCACGTCTTATGTCCGGAGTTATCTCCCTTTATGGAATAGTCGGGTTCTACGGAATTGTATCTTTCTTTTCCGATGTACTTTCTTATATGAGACTTGCAATAATAGACATGACAACCGGTTTTATTGCTCTTGTTGCAAATCTGATGGGAGGTCTTTTAATGGGGAGCGGGAGCATTCTTTTTACGGTTGTAACCATAGTCATCGGTGTCATTATTGCAATTTTCTTTCATATTCTGAATCTGTTTCTTTCGATGCTAAGTGCTTTCGTACATTCTTTAAGGCTTAATTACCTTGAATCTTTTAACCGTTACTATCCGGGTGGCGGGAAACCATTTATACCCTTTAAACGGGAATCACAACACTATCGGTTTGAAAAGTAGGAGGAAAAACAATGACAATAGGTTTTGCAATAGCAGTTTCCGGCGGTGCACTTGCGGCCGGTTTAGCAGCAGCGGGTTCTTCGATTGGCGTCGGATTAGCAGGAGAAATGGCCGGCGGAGTATTATCCGAAGATCCGGACAAATTCGGACCAATACTTATTCTTCAGGCTCTTCCGGCAACTCAGGCTATCTACGGATTAATTGTAGCAATTCTTGTAATGGTAAAGCTTCAGATACTCGGAGGTGCAAACCCGCTCTTTGATCTTAGCATCGGAAAGGGTCTGGCGGTTTTCGGAGCCTGCATACCGGCTATGTTCGGTGAGCTTATATCGGCAATCTGGCAGGGCCGTTCTGCTGTTTCTTCTATGGGTCTTATAGCGAAAAAGCCCGAAGCTTTCGGGAAAGCCGTTATTCTACCGGCAATGGTAGAGACATTTGGTTTATTTGCACTTATTGCCACAATACTTATTCTCATGGTCGGAATTAAATTTTAATACAGGAGGATATATCTGTGGCAACCAGTGAAATCATAGAAAAGATATTAAACAAAGCGCGGGAAAAGGGAGAGGCTGAACTAAAAGAAGCAAGGGTGAAATATGAACAGATTCTTAAAGATAAGGTAAAAGAACTGGAAAATGATTTCAGGGAACAGCTGGAATCCGGAAAAAAGCATATTCGTGAAAAACACCTGCAGAGAATTTCCGCTTTAAGGTTAACAGAAAAAAATAAGCTTCAGGCATTAAAGAGAAAACTATTAAATAACCTCTACGACATCGCATGGAAACGGGCTGTAAGTGGAAAATACTATTTAAATTATCTCGATAAAGAACTCAAAAACAATGCTTCTCCGGGTGATACTATAATTGTTTCCGCCAAAGAAAAAGACTCTTTCGAAAAATCATTTAAAGAAATACTCTCCGAATACAGGGTAAGCATAGCGGAAGAGAAGGGGAAATTCAGAGCAGGGTTCATCATCCCAAAAGGGGATATTCGTTTAAATTGTTCACTCGATGAAGCATTTAAAACTCTTAAAGAAGAAAATGAAGTTGAATTAGCAAAGACCCTTTTTAAAGAATAGAGAAAGAATAGAGGAACCAGGAAAACCAGATATGCAGTCACAGAGCAGGAAATCAGATTATAATTTCGTATCCGGGGTCTTTAAAAGCAGGGAAAATGAACTGTTGGACGATTACCATATCGAAAACCTGTTAAAATCAGGTAGTTTCGAAGAAGCGGTTACACAGATACCGGAAAGTCCCTTTGCGGATGAGTTAAGAAAATCAGCAAACGAAAAAGGAATAGACTCAGGGATATCCGGAGAATTTAATGAAATCAGCAGTTTTTTACAGCTCAATGCTCCGTCTGCCGAACTTAAAAAGCTCATTTTTATTCCGTGGGATTTCTTTAATCTTAAAGTATCCGTACTCTCTAAATTGAGAGAAAAACAGATCGATGAACTTTACGGGCCGGCAGGCGATCTTTCTAAGGAACAGCTTTTATTGGCAGCCGAGGAAATGAATTTCTCATGGTTGCAGCAGGATATATACGATGCTCTGCAGGAAGCATGGATTGCATATTATGATGCTGATAAGAACGCACAGGCTTTTGAATTTGCACTGGATAGAGAAAAAAATCTTCTTCTTATAAAGACAGCTGCGGATTCCGGTTCGCAGGAACTACTTCGGTTTTTTACAACTGCAGCAGAGATTAAGATTGCGGAACTTCTTATAAGGAGCAAGACCGCAGGGATCGAATGGGATATTGTATCCACAGGTCTAAAGAATTATCAAATTCTTAACAACTTCAAGGATATATATGCAAATACACCACAGGACTGGCAGGGATTTACCGCAGGATTAAGAAAAGGTATTTTAAGCCGTACTCTTAACGAATTTTCCGAAGGAAAAAATATCTCAGAAATAATTCTTAAATTAAAGCATGAACTTTACAGCGAAATTGAAAAATGGAAATATTATTCACCCTCCATAGAATATGCATATTATTTCTTAGCACGTAAATCGGCAGACCTGTATAATTGCAGGCTGATTTTACTGGGAAAACTTAACGGTATTCCCTTTGAAACTTTGCAGAAAAGGATATTAAATGTCTGCATATAAAATCGCAATGATAGGCGACAGCTCAACGGTTAACGGATTTTCTGCAGGCGGTGTAGAAGGTTTTCCTGCATATAAAAGTGAAGAAGCTCTTAAAAAACTAAAAGAGCTTAGTTTAAGTAAAAAATACGCTATTATTTTTATTACGGAAATATTGGCGGAATCCATATTAAAAGAGATATCTGAAATACCTACAGGCTCTGTACCTGCAATTATAATTGTACCTGATCAAAGCGGTTCCAGAGGTATAGGCTATAAAAAAATCAAGAGCGCAGTAGAAAAGGCAATTGGAATTGACCTTTTGGGAAAAGAATAACAAGGAAGATGGGAGTTAAAAATGGCTGGTAAAATTATAAAGGTATCCGGACCACTTGTCGTAGCGAGAAGTCTGGAAAATCCTATGATGTACGAAGTAGTCAAAGTCGGGGAAATCGGGCTTTTCGGAGAAATCATCGGGATAAACGGAGATGAAGCATCGATCCAGGTATATGAACAGACAGAAGGAGTCGGCCCCGGCGAACCTGTTGTTAATACAGGCAATCAGCTCTCTGTTGAACTCGGTCCCGGATTGATTAAACAAATCTATGACGGTATTCAACGTCCGCTCGATATTATCAGTAATAAATACGGCAGTTTTATTGCCCGCGGTATATCCGAACCTCCGATTTCGTATGAAACGAAGTGGTACTTTACAGCTACCGCAAGACCCGGTGAGAAGCTTCGGGGAGGTCAGCGGCTGGGATATGTTGAGGAAACCGAAATAGTAAGACACTGGGTTATGGTGCCTCCGAATTTATCAGGAGAACTTCTGGATATTTCCAGCGGGACATATACTGTTAAAGATACTATCGGAATGCTTAAAGATTCCTTCGATGAAAAGCACATACTCAGACTTGCTCATAAATGGCCTGTCAGGCAGGGCCGGCCTTTTAAAAGAAAGATAAACCCGACTATCCCTCTTATTACGGGACAGAGGGTACTGGATACGTTTTTCCCGCTTGCAAAAGGCGGTTCGGCGTGTATACCGGGACCCTTCGGATCGGGAAAGACTGTTGTTCAGCACCAGCTGGCAAAATGGGCGGATGCTGAAATAATTGTTTATGTTGGCTGCGGAGAACGGGGTAATGAGATGACAGATGTTCTTATCGAATTCCCGGAATTAAAGGATCCTAAAAGCGGAAGACCGCTTATGGAAAGAACGATACTTATAGCGAACACTTCAAATATGCCTGTTGCGGCACGCGAAGCTTCGGTTTTTACAGGAATTACACTTGCAGAATATTACAGGGATATGGGTTATAATGTTGCTTTAATGGCGGATTCCACATCGAGGTGGGCGGAAGCCATGCGTGAAATATCCGGCCGTCTGGAGGAAATGCCCGGAGAAGAAGGTTATCCTGCGTACCTCGCATCCAGAATATCCGAATTTTACGAAAGGGCGGGACTTGTGATACCATTCGGATCGGATGAAGAAGCTTCCCTGTCTGTTATCGGTGCGGTTTCTCCTCCCGGCGGAGATCTTTCCGATCCTGTAGTTCAGGCAACCTTAAGAGAAGTAAGAGTTTTCTGGGGTCTGGATGCAAAACTTGCCTATGCAAGGCATTTTCCTGCAATTAACTGGCTTAGTTCATATTCGCTATATTCCGATTTAATGAATAATTTCTACAATAAAGAAGTATCGGAACTATGGCTTAAAAACAGGCAGACTGCCTTGAGAATACTGCAGGAAGAGTCGGAGCTTGAAGAAATAGTACGTCTCGTCGGTATAGACGCACTGTCGCCAAAGGATAGGTTGACATTAGAAATAGCCAGAAGCATAAAAGAAGATTTTCTTCATCAGAATGCTTTTCATGAGGTTGATACATATACATCGTTAAAAAAACAGTTTCTTATGCTCGAATCCATTCTTTTATTTTTCGAGCTTGCCATGGAAGCAATTGCATCCGATGTTCCTCTGGATCTTATTCTTGAGCAGGATGTGCGTGAGGAAATAGCCAGGATGAAGTATCATCCGGAAGAAGAAATCGACAAAATAAAAGCTGTGCAGAATTCTATAAGAAATGCTTTCGATGAAATAAAAACACGGAGGGCTTCCGCATGATTAAAGAATATAAGAGCGCGACAGGGTTGGAAGGCCCGTTGATGATAGTCGAGGGTATAGAGGGAATAAAGTACGGAGAACTTACAGATGTGGAACTACAGGACGGGAGTATAAGACGCGGCCAGGTTCTGGAAACCAGCGAAAAGAGAGCTCTTGTTCAGCTTTTTGAATCTTCGCAGGGCATATCCACAAGCCTCGCGACGGTCAGATTTCTTGGCAGGGGTATGACTACTTCATTAACAAGAGAAATGCTTGGCAGAATATTTAACGGAGTCGGAGATCCGATAGACGATACCGGGGAAATAATTCCTGAAAAGCATATGGATATTAATGGTTCTCCGATTAATCCATACAGCAGGAATTTTCCTTCCGAGTTTATACAAACAGGTGTATCGGCTATCGACGGACTCCTTACACTTGTCAGGGGACAGAAGCTTCCTATTTTCTCAGGCTCGGGTCTGCCTCATGCTCAACTCGCGGCACAGATAGCACGGCAGTCAAAGACTTTAGGTAAAGCGGAAGAATTTGCCGTTGTCTTTGCTGCAATGGGTATTACTTTTGAAGAGGCGAATTTTTTTATCGACGATCTGCGGAAAACCGGGGCAATAGAGCGTTCTATTCTTTATATTAACCTTGCCAATGATCCTGTTATCGAGAGGATTGCAATTCCGAGGGTAGCACTTACCGCTGCTGAATATCTTGCATTCGAACTCGATATGCACGTGCTTGTTATTCTCACCGATATGACAAACTACTGTGAAGCTTTACGTGAGATATCCGCCGCAAGAAAGGAAGTGCCCGGCAGAAGGGGATATCCGGGGTATATGTATACCGACCTTTCAATGCTGTATGAAAGGGCCGGAAGAATTAAAGGCAAGAGCGGGTCTATTACTCAGTTTCCGATCCTTACAATGCCGGAAGACGATAAAACACATCCCATTCCTGATCTTACAGGCTACATTACCGAAGGACAGGTTTTCCTTGGACGTGATATCCACAGAAAGGGAATACTTCCTCCTATAAATGTTCTTCCGTCCCTCTCGAGATTGATGCAGAAAGGAATAGGGGAGGGGAAGACGCGCGAAGATCATGCGGATGTTGCGAATCAGCTTTTTGCCGCATATGCGAAAGGAGTCGAGTCGAGAGAATTAGCCGTTGTACTGGGTGAAGCGGCATTAACGCCGATTGACAGAATATATGTAAAATTTGCCGAGCAGTTTGAGCAGAAATTTATTAACCAGGGATTCGAAGAAAACCGCAGTATAGATGAAACACTTAACCTCGGCTGGAAATTACTTACGATCCTTCCCAGAACGGAATTAAAGCGTATAAGAAACGAATATATAGACAGGTACCTCGGAGAGAAAAACTAATGTCGATCCAGGTAAACCCCAATAGAATGGAGCTGCTTCAATTGAAGCGGAAGCAGCAGGTTGCCGTTCGGGGTCATAAACTTTTAAAAGATAAACTGGAAGGTCTGTTAAAGGATTTTATGAAGATTATCAAGGATTACAAAGTCTTAAGGAACCAGGTGGATGCCGAACTCAGTGAAATGTTTCAACATCTTATACTTGCCTCGGCAAGTATGCCTAAGCAGGCATATCTTACCGCTCTGGCTTTTCCCCAGTGCGAAGCAAAACTCAGGGTAGAAGAAAAACTGCTGATGAATGTTAGAATCCCGATATTTAATTTTACAATCGAAGGCAATATGCTTAGTTACAGTATCGACAGTACTAACTACGACCTCGATGAGGCTATGAGCAGGCTTAAGAAAATGTTGGAACGTATGGTAAAATTGGCGGAACTTGAAAAGACAATAGAACTTGTCGCTGCGGAAATAGAAAAAACAAGACGAAGAGTAAATGCTCTGGAGTATATCCTTATCCCGCAGCAGGATGAAGCGATTAGGTATATTTCCAGTAAACTGGACGAACTGGAACGCAGTAATACAACGCGGCTCATGAAAATAAAAGAAATGTTACGGATGTAAAACCGATATGGTTGATGAAAATCCTCTTCCTGATATAATACTCGAGTGATAAAAACCGTTATCGAACCTGTGGAAAGAAAAAAGACCAGAGCCGTACGCGTTGGTAAAATTATCGTCGGAGGTAATTTTCCCGTATCTGTCCAGACCATGTGGAAGAAACCTCTTTCACGTATCGATAATGCAATACTTTTGGAATTGACTCGATTACAAAACATAGGCTGTGATATTATTCGTTTTGCGGTTCCCGATATGGAATCTGTGGAGTTTGTGGGTAATATTTCAAAAAAAACGGAATTGCCTGTAGTAGCTGATATACACTTTAACTATAAAATAGCTTTAAAAATTCTTGATTTTCCGGTAGCAAAAATTCGAATTAATCCGGGAAATATCGGAAAAGAATCCGGAGTTATCGAAGTTATAAAAAAGTCGACTGATAAGGATATTCCTCTCAGGATCGGTGTAAATGCAGGTTCTCTTCCCAGCAATTTACAAAACGAGAAAGATAAAGCCTTAGCCATGGTTAAAGCCGCAGAATCCGAATTGGATATTCTTGAGAAATACAATTTTAAAAATGTTATCTTTTCGTTAAAGTCCTCCGATGTCACATCTACCATAAGGGCGAACAGGCTGTTTTCCGAACGATTCGATTTTCCGCTTCATATCGGTGTTACGGAAGCAGGACCGTTAATTCCCGGAATTGTTAAGAATTCCTTTGCACTGACGACCTTGCTTAAAGAAGGAATAGGCGATACGATAAGAGTCTCACTTTCCAGTGAACCCGAAGAGGAAATACTTACCGGGAAAGAAATACTTCAGACTGCCGGTGTTTCTGCCGGAGGAATCGATATTGTTTCCTGTCCTATGTGCGCCAGGTCTGTTTTTAATGTAAAAGTTTTCGTCAATAATCTGTATAAAAATATTCATACTATAAAAAAAGATGTTACAATTGCTGTAATGGGATGTCCTGTCAACGGGCCGGGCGAAGCAAAATCGGCGGATATAGGTATTGCCGGAGCAGGTAGATATGCCGTTCTTTTTAAAAAGGGATCGGTTATTAAACGTGTAAAAATAGAAGATGCACCGGATATATTGTTGGAGGAAATTAATAAATTTTGAAATCGGTTATATTTATTTCTTTATTCTCGTTATTCTTTTTATTCTGTCAGTTTAACCTTTTTTCTGAAGATAAAAGTAATCCGAAGGCTGCCTGGATACTTCTGGAAGAGGGCAGGGTGTTGCTTACCAAGAATGATATCGGTAAAGCATTAAATCTTTTTCAGCAGGCGCTTAATAAAAAGAGAGGCATTTACCCTGAAGCGGATATAGCAATCGGAGATGTATTTTTAGAAGAGGGTGAGTATGATCTTGCCCTGTTTCATTATAAGAAAGCATATAAATACAGAAGTGCCTTTTCGATACCGGATGAAATTTACAGTTTGCTGTATAAGATGTCCGACATATATATGACACGTAAAAATTATATTTTAATGATTAAAACGTTAAATACCGTTTTAAAAAACAGTAGTTTTTTTTCCGATCCCCGTTACGACAAATTAAGAAATTCTATTTATTCCGCTTATATAAATAAAGGGCTGGATCATCTTTTACAACTGTATCGCTTTAATGAAGATTTTACCATTAAAGCACATAATGACCTTGGCTGGTTTTACTATAGAACAGGAAGGTACCGGGAATCTGTTTTAAATTATCTTTTTACGTTAATTTCCATTGTTTCCGATTCCGTTGCTGAACTAAAAACACATGATCCGGATTATGAATTTACCGATATTGCAGATTTCATTAAAGACTCTTTTAAAAGAGACAATATATCCGATTTTTTAATCAGATCAAATCTATTTAAATCTCTTTATTACCTCGCAGGGGCGACCTATGCACATGGTAATTTAACACTTGCAAAACAGATATATACCATAATTTCGCATAGTAATTATTCAGGGAAATACAAGAACCTTTCATTAAGGCAGATCAGGAATCCGTGGATAGAAAGGTATATTAATCCTTCTCCGAGGAAAATTAAGTACCCGGAGGGCAGATAAATAAAGAAATATAAATAACAACTAGACAGAATATATATTATCGGAAGTTACAGATGTTTCCTCTTTGTATGCTCCTGATAACATTTTCATTACCGTCCCGATGAAGGATTTGCCCTGGAAAATATTCCTATAAGGATAAATGCTGTTATTAAAGATGCAAAGAGGTTAACCGAATTAAAATCAGAAAGTTTTCGTATTATATCGGAGAACATCCAGTCTATTAATCCCCCTAAAAAAGATCCGACCAATCCGATAATCAAAGCACCGAAGAATTTTCCAAGAATTGGTTTTTTAAGAATAAAGTAAAAATAAACAGCTGCGGCAAAACCAATAATAAAGTACGTTAAAAAAACATTAAAATAATAAACAAACATTTAAACTCCAATAAATTATAATATAATATACATACTGACAATAATTCTTACTTCTCTTATTATTAAGGAATTATTGCCTTATAGAGTACAGATCGAGAGTAATGGTTCCGAGATACTTACATCTACTGTATATTTCTCCTGTATTAATATCAAAACCATAACTTGCGACATAAAGCATAAGGTCTATGTATAAGGACGTATCAAAATTAGCTATATCCGAAACATCGGAATCACCGGAAGCAAGATCGCTGAATCGTTTAAACGTTGTATAAAGAGTAACATGTACATCTCTTCTTATTTTAATATCCGAAGACAATACGTTAGAACTAATATACGGTTCACCTGGAGATTCCGTATTGTTCAGTGGAGTAAAATCAACTTTTACATCGAAGTCTGTACCTCTATCGCCGCGATGAACCGGAATAAGAGGTTTATCCGGATTATTTACCGTATCGGTACTGCTGTTTATTCTGTAAAAACCATATTTGCTCTTAAGATCATCTACCGTTACACCTCCGAGATTACTATCATCATTTTCCTTAGGATCATCCTTATTAAAAAATTTATAGTAAAGTTCGAATCCCTTAAAATAGAATTCATCATTTTTCACGGTAGAAGAAAAAGTAAGACCGACCGGAGCCGTTGAGACTTCCGGAGGATTCAAATTAGGTATTGTCTCGATTCCGCATCCTGTTATCAGTAAAACGATAAAAACAGAAAATATAAGAACAGTAATCTTCAAATAATTCACCCTACCCTTTTAAAAAATAACAGGTTTCAGGAATTACCGTTCTCACCATCATTATCCTTCGTACCGACAAGCTCATATATCAGAACAGGTTTGTTTTTACCTTTTACCCTTATATTGTCGAGTTCTCTCGCAATAACGTTGTCTTTGACAAGACCGTATGTAAATTCGCTTATTATGATATTCGTTTTATAAATCTTATTTGTACCCTCTAAACGGGCTCCGAGATTTACATGATCTCCCATTAGCGTATAGTTCATTCTTCCCTGGGAGCCCATGTTCCCAACGGTCATTATACCTGAATTAACGCCGATCCCGATATTAATACGTCTTTCTTCCGGCCAGTTTGTGTTAAGTTCCTTTAGTTTTTCCATCTGTCTTAAAGCACATCTGCAAGCAAGAAGCGCATGATCTTCCTGTGGGAGGGGGGCACCCCAGAAACACATCACTTCATCACCTACATATTTATCCAGTGTTCCGCTGTATTCCAGCACAATTATATCTGTCATAGCAGTAAGATAAGTGTTTAAATGATTTACAAGCTCCTGCGGGGACAGACTTTCCGACAAGGTTGTAAACCCCCGTATATCGGAGAAAAGTACAGTCAGGTTCTTATCGACTCCCCCAAGTTCGGGAGGATTCTCCAGTATCTGATCGACAACTTTCGGACTTACATACTTTCCGAACATATTCCTTATTCTTTTCTTGTCTTTCTCCTCAGTCATAATCCTATACGCTTCAACAGCAATAAGAGTTAAAACAACACCTAAAATCGGAGCGGAGAGAGTAATAATATAATCCGATATTTCGAATATAAAAGATACTACAAAGAAAAACACGATAATGAGCAGCAGGGAGAGGAGCATCGACCAGAATGTCGATAATCTCGATACGAGAAATGCAGTTATAAGCACAGCGCCGAGAAGAATTAAAAGATTAGCCCATCCCGGAATATAGTTGAGATATTTATTCATAAGGATCGTATTTAAAGCATTTGCATGGATTTCCACTCCGTACATCAGACCATAAGGTGTGGGCTTTTCGTCCTCCGCTATACCTTTCGAAAATGGTCCGACCATGATAATTTTATTTCCTACGGCTTTTGTTCTGGGCCATCTGGCAGGATCCGGACCGGGAACATGGCTTGCATAACCGTAGAACGATCTTATCGGAAAGGTCTGGTGTTCCTGGGGAGATGCACTGGAACCGACACCCATAAAATTAATAAGCATTTCACCCTTTTCATTAATGGGAATTTTTATATCATCGAGTTTTTTATAGACCCCCTTCTCGATAACTTTTCCGTTTTTGTCGGTTACCGGATTTTTAATGACAAGCCTATAGGGTTCCCATTTTTTAGTCCTGATGTTAAAAGTCTCCGGAGAAGGAATTCTTATGTATTTTCCTAAATTAACCTCGACATCGGATAATTTACGATGAAAATAATTAACAGCAAGAGAAAGTGTAATGGCAGGAATCAGATTATCACGGTATTTGCGTACCACATAGTAATACTTGTCGGGTTTTTTATCATTATTGGTGTCCTCTGCCTTTAACGGTGCGTTCTTTTTCATATCCTTCTTCAGATCATCCAATACACTCTTTGTTAAGGGATATGCTATGTTATGAAATATATTCTCTTTATCTATCCATGCAAGACGCTCAAAATTTGCTCTGTCTACAGGTTCGCTGACTTTTAAATCTTCAAGAGGTATTTCTTTTTCCAATATCGAAGAACGGACTACCAGCGGCTGCCTTCTATATATCTTATCCGTATCTCCTATAAAATTGGCATGTCCGTACCCGTATGCTGCTTTTGCATACGGTTTTAACGGAGGCAAAAGTCCCCTGAAAACATTTATTTTTGTCCAGTCTCCGGTAACTCTGGTTATTTTTCCGAAATTTTTATACAACAACTCCTGCCTTGCCTCGAATTCAGATTCGGTTCCGGGTGTGTTTTTACCGAACTGCAGAACAGTCTCCAAAAACACACGTCCGTTCTGACGTATACTGTCAACTAAAAGAGCATCATCCTCCGCTTCACGGTCGGGTTCTATAAAAAATATATCAAGAAAGAGTGCATTTTCACGTTCGTATTGCCTTTTAATACGGCTGAAAGATTCTACAAGGTTTGCTTCTTTGTACCTCGGAAACGGCCATCTGCCGAACTTGCTCAGACTTTTGTCGTCGATTCCTACTATTAAAATATCAGGCGAAATATTGGGATTTCTTTCCTCTAATGTTACACCCTCCTGAATTCTACTTTCATTAATTCTGTTTTTCAACCTGAAATTAAGATCGAGAACCTTTAACTCCAGATTGGAAACTATTACAGTCCCGTATGTAAGGAGTATAATAACAAGAAAAACAATCAGACCTATTATCAGACTAAAGTACTTTGGTTCGCGAATCTTAGCAAAACCCTTTTTCAGTGTCATTCCCTTCCCTCCATGGGTGTTCGAAGAATTAAATTATAATACTTCTACTCCTCTTTGATTTTTTTATTAATCTTCAGATAAATCATACGATTTCTTGCAAGCTTTGTCCAATTACTTGAAGGTTTATCATCTTCAAGTTTATTATAATACTTAACCGCATTAGTATAATCACTCTCGACCTCATAGATTCTTCCCATAGAGAAAAGAGTCCTCGTATACAAGGGAGAATCTTTATATTTTTTAATTAATTCACCATAATATTTTAAAGCCTCATCCTTCTTTCCAAGTTCTTCATAACTGGAACCGGCATTATAGAGGCTTATTTCCGCCAGATAGCTGCCTGGAAAAGATTTTGAAAGATCGATATAATCTCCGGCAGCCTTTTTCCAGTTTTCTTTATTAAAATAAAAATTCCCCCGTATAAAAAGCGCTCTTTGACCGCCGTATTGATGAGGATATCCCCTTATGATAATCTTTAATTTTTCCAGCAGGTTATCTCCCAATTCTCCCTTTTTTTTCTCATCTTTTTCCGAAAGCCATTGAAAATACAGATCCTGGCCTTCTTCTACAAGAACCGCCGAGGATTCGGTTAATCTCTTGTTTCTCTCCGACCAAATAAAATAAGTTACAACAGCCCCGATCATAATTATCAGCACTGCCCAGATTATTATCTGTCTTCTGTGAACAAAACGTTCGAGTTTATCAACAAATCGTTCATCTTCCACTGCTTTATGCTGTAAATTTACTGGCATAAACATTCTCCTTACCTATTTATTTCCAATTCCTTAATCAACCTGGATAAATACGTTCGCTGTATTCCAAGCATCTTTGCGGTTTTAGTCTGTTTCCAATTATTCTGTTCCAGAATATTTTTTATAAATTGTTTTTTAAAGAGATTCACAGCCTCTTTTAATGTTCTATTGGAATAATCTTCCCTGTTTCCGGTATAAGACTGCAGTATCAAAGCTGCAGGTTTAATATAATCATCCTGTGTTATTACAACGGCACGTTCTATTGCATTTTCCAGTTCCCTGACATTACCCGGCCAGATATAGGACAGGAGTGCTTCCATAGCCTCCGGAGTAAACCCTTTTATCTGCTTTTTTATTTCACTGTTGAATTTTTTTAAAAAATGGTCAGCCAATAGAGGTACATCGTCCCTTCTTTCCCTGAGAGGGGGAATGTAGATCGGTAAAACATTTAATCTGTAAAAGAGATCGATTCGAAAGGAGCCGTTTCCCACTGCCTCTTCCATATCCTTATTGGTGGCAGCAATAATTCTTACGTCGACACGAAGCGGTTCGCTGCTGCCCACTTTTTCGAATGTTCTTTCCTGCAGCACTCTCAGCAGCTTTGCCTGAACGGATAAAGGAATATCTCCTATTTCATCCAGAAAAATAGTACCGGTATCCGCAAGCTCAAACCTTCCTCTTCTGTCGCTTCCTGCATCCGTAAAAGCCCCTTTGACATGCCCGAACAGTTCACTTTCCACAAGATTTGCCGGTAAAGCCGCACAGTTGACACGTATAAAAGGGTTATTTCGCCTCTGACTGTTAAAGTGTATCTGTTCGGCAAACAGTTCCTTTCCGACACCGCTTTCCCCAAGTAATAATACGGAAGAATCTGTTTTGGCAGCACGCATTGCGATTTCCAGTTTTTCTTTTATTATACGGCTGTCTCCAATAAAAGTGTGATAACCTCTTTCCGCATGTATCTGATCCTTTAAAAGAAATATCTCTTCCTGAACACGCTGATATGATTTTGCATTCTGAATTGCTATGGCAGCCTGGTCGGAGAATATTTCCAGCCATTGCAGATCTTCATCCGTAAAATTCTTCCTGTCCTTTTTATTAATTATTTCTATAACTCCAACGCACCTCTCCCTTAACCTCATGGGAACAGCTAAGATAGATGAAGTCGGAAACCCCACTTTTTTACTTATATCCGAATAAAAACGGCTATCGGATTCCACATCATTGACTATTAATGATTTATTGTTAGAAGCTACCCACCCGGCTATGCCCTCACCCATTTTAAGAGAATATTTTTTAACATCCGGCCCTTTGGAACCAAGTGCAATTTCAAAGTAAAGTTTATTGTTTTCGGGATTAACAAGAATTAAGGAAGATGCTTCACCTGATGTTAACCTCGTCGCAGACTCTATTATTTTTGTTAATAAAACTTTAACATCGGTGTAATTGGAATTAATGAGTGCATTGATTTCTATTAATGTTTCTAATTTTTTCGGGTCAATCTTGGACCTTATCATTATTGGGTTCGACCGCCCTAATCCTTTAATTTATCCTTGAAAAATTCCGCCAGAACTACCTTTTCCTCAACCTTATCATTGTGCATATATTTAATCATATCTTCTTTCTGTTGTCTTCTGTAGTGATCCTTTATTGACAGGTTCAACCTTTGTCTGGAAGGATTTATCTCCGTTACGACAGCCTTTACAGTATCACCTTCTTTGTATTTTTTCAAAGCATCCTCGAGAGTCTCCGAATTCGGATCGAAAATATTACCGCGGTTAACTTTACCTTCTATATCACCCTGAACTTTTATAATAAAACCGTATTCGTTTATTTCTTTAATCCTGCCTTCCAACACACTGCCCCGCGGAAATGCCTTTGCAAGAGATTTCCACGGATCTTCGGAGAGCTGCTTTAAACCGAGTTTAATTCTCTGGTTCTCCTTGTCTATACCGATCACCATTACTTCGATATCATCTCCTACTTGTACTACCTCGGACGGGTCTTTTATTTTTTTTACCCAGGAAAAATCATCCACATGCAGTAAACCGTCTATTCCGTCTTCTACTTCCAGAAATGCCCCAAAATTAGTCATATTTTTTATTTTTCGTTTTATTCTCATTCCTACAGGGAATCGAGCATCAATATCATCCCACGGGTTCGGATAAACCTGTTTAAGACCCAGAGAAAGTTTACCCTGCTGGATATCATAGGAAAGAATCTTAACTTCTACAGAATCCCCTGTCTTTAATATTTCTTTCGGATGCCTTACTCTTTTGACCCATGAAAATTCAGAAATATGTACAAGCCCCTCTATGCCTTCTTCCAATTCCACAAAAGCTCCGAAATCGGCCAACTTCGTTACCTTGCCCGTTATTACATCATCGACATGATAATTATCTTCAAAGTGAGACCACGGATCTTCGGTGAAATGCTTTAAACTCAAATTAATTCTATTCTCTTCGGGATTAATTCTTATAACCTTAAGTTTTAGCCTGTCTCCCTGCTGTACAACATCTTTCGGTGTATTAACATGACGCCAGCTCATATCATTAATATGTAAAAGGCCGTCGAAACCGCCTAAGTCTATAAACGCCCCGAAAGAAGTAAAGCTCTTTACAGTACCTTCGACTTCATCGCCGATTTTTATATTTTCAAAAAATTCACTGCGTTTTCTTGCATTTTCACCTTCCAGCCATTTTCTTCTATTCAATACTATGTTTACTTTTCCGCGGCTGTAAAGAGCTTCGACGTAAAATGATGTTTCCAATCCCACATATTCATCCGGCTCATTTACCCTTACCGTATCTACTTTGGAAAGCGGTATAAATCCGACAATTCCTTTCTTAAGTTCAACCTGAAACCCGCCCTTTATCTTGCTTATAATTTTTCCGTTAATTGGTTTATTTTCTGAAAAAGCATCTTTTAACTGTTTCCAGTAAAGTCTTTCATCCGCCTTTTCCTTGGAAACAACTACCTGTCCTTCTCTGCCCTCTTTACGCATCAAAACAACAAAGACAGAGTCTCCTATTTCAGGTGTAATCTCAAATTCAGCTATATTTATCTTTCCTTCAGATTTATATCCTACATCGACGAATATATTTTCCTCTGTCACTGCAACAACTTTTCCCTCTATTAATTGACCCTCTTGAATAGGTTGAAGGGAGTTAATGTACTGTTCCTGTAATTTTTCTTCTGAAATTTCAGTGTTGTTATTGTTATCTTCCTGATTCATTACCCTTGTTACTCTCCTGACTTATTTGCTTTCCCGAGGATTTTGTTTACTACTTTCTCACAAACTTGTTCGATGGTCAAGTACGAAGTATCTATTGTAATCGAACCTGCAGTCTTTTTTAGACTTCCGTATTCTTTATTCTTGTCTATCCTATCCCTGCCGGCAATTGAAGCCTTTATCTCATCGAGTGAGAGATTACTCGTGCCCTGAAGATAACGTCTTTTTGCTCTGGTTTCAATATCGGCGACAAGAAATATTTTAACTTCCGCATCCGGATATACAACGGTTGCGATATCCCTGCCCTCGATAACAGCATCCCGGCCTCCCACTGCGCTTCTTAATTTTTTATTAACAATATCCCTTATGCCTGGTATGCTAGAATGTACAGGGACCCATTTATCTATTAAATCGGTATGTAATTCGTCCTCTATGTCTTTTCCATTCAGAGTCATCCTGCCGGATAATAGCTCTATTCTATAATTTTCTGCAATCTTATAAATTTCACTTTTTCTTTCATAATGAATCTTTTGCTCCAGAATAATTTTCGTAATTACCCGGTAAAAATTACCTGAATTTATATATAAAAATCCGGTTTTTTCTGCAGCACAATTAGCAACAGTGCTTTTACCGACACCTGCAGGCCCGTCTATTGCCACTATCATTTTACTTTACTCCCGGTTTTTTTAAGAAACCAGTCAACTTCCGCACTGGTTAACCTTCTGTATTCTCCGTATTTAAGTCCTTCAAGACCAGTATTCCCAATCCTCACTCTCTCCAATTTCTCTATCTTAATTCCAAAATGATTAAAAACTTTTCTGATTTCTCTGTTTTTTCCTTCATTTAACGTCAGAGAAATTTTCTTAGAAGATATTATTTTATAATCATCCAGAATATATTTAATCCCTTTTATTGATAAACCTTCTTTCCTGTAATGCTCGATTTTATCTTTATCTATTTTTTGTACTGTTTTCACAATATACATCTTTTTTACTCCGAAAGACGGGTGCATTACTATATTGGCAAAATTTCCGTCATTTGTATAAAAGATAAGGCCGCTCGAATTATAGTCCAGCCTTCCGGCATGATACAGATTATATCTGCCGTATTGTTCAAAAAAAAGGTCTTTAACAAGATTCCTTCCGAAAGCATCATAATTGGAACATAAATACCCCGTCGGTTTATAGACGGCAAGATATATTTTTTCTCTTTCCAATTTTACTGCTTTATTATTTACTTTAACGGTGTCGTTAAGTGATACTCTTATGCCCGGTTTGACTATGGTTCTGTTATTAACGGTAACAATACCCCTGCTTATAATAAGTTCACATTTCCGTCTCGATCCCAGTCCCGACATAGATAGATATTTTTGAAGTTTAATAGTATGTTCATTCGTATCATTTTCCTTTTTCATGGATTTGAAATCTATCTTCATCAACCTCATTTAATTTTGGTAAATCGGCAATGCTTTTTAATTTGAACATTTTTAAAAATTCCCTGGTTGTACCATACTGTACAGGCTTACCGGGTGCATTCTTTTTACCGGCTTCTTTAATTAAATTTTTCTCCAAAAGAAGTTTTACCATACCATCGGCAGATACCCCTCGAATACTCTCGATTTCCGCTCTCGTTACCGGCTGTGAATATGCAATTATGGACAGGGTTTCCAGTGCTGCTTTTGAGAGTTTCCCCGCATTTTTTTTACCATAATGATTTTTTAAAAAGTCCCAGTAGATTTTTTTAGGATAAAGCATAAAGCCATCGGCAATTTCTATAAGCTCCATGCCGTGTAAAGAATCATTATACCGGTCCTTAAGATGTTTTAAACTCTCCTCTATAACAGCACTGGAAAGCCTTGTTATTCTTAATAGTGTTTTTAAATCTACAGGTTCATTCTCTAAAAAGAGAACTGCCTCTATTAATGCTATTTCTCTTTTTATATCCACATTATTTACATCCATAAGTATTTTATCTGGCTATGATTCTTATATCACCGAATAATCTATTCTGCTGCACATATATTCTTTTCTGTTTTACCAATTCCAGAATGGCAAAAAACGCACATACAAACTCCATAATAGAATTAACGTCACGTATTAAAACAGTAAATAGTATTTCATTCTGTTTGTCCAGATACTCATTAATAAGGGTAATCTTTTCATTTACCGTTACTTCTTCAAAAAGGTTAATAATTCTTTCATCCGAAATATTACCAATAATACCGGAAAATGTCCGGAGTAAATCCCATACCGACAAATCTTCCCAGATATCTTCATCGACGAATGGAAGTAACCGCTGGTTTTTCTTTCTCTCGAGAGACCATTCGTACTCTTCTTCCCGTTTCAGCATTAATTCACTTAATTTTTTATACTTTTGATATTCTATAAGTTTTTCAACAAGTTCTTTTCTCGGATCATCGATAAGTTCGTTAAGATCGATCCCCTGTACAGGCAGCAACATTCTTGATTTAATATAAATTAAAGTAGCTGCCATACTGTAGAATTCAATAATATTATCGAGATCGATTCTGGCGGCATAGTGAATATATTTAAGGTATTGTTCCGTTATCTCGGATATTGGGATATCATAAATATTGATTTCATTTTTTTTAATTAAAAAAAGAAGAAGATCGAGGGGACCTTCGAAACCGCCTATTCTAAATTGATAACCTTCTTTTGTTTCTTCTTTCTCATTCTTAGCCATCATTATTTACCATGCGTATTATAAAGATAAATACCCTGATTTTCCAGTTTTATCAATAATTCCCAGAGCTTTGTATTTGTTGCAGGATCCTTTAATACAGGGTTTAAT
The DNA here is from genome assembly GCA_003233545.1 of Spirochaetales bacterium. Lineage (GTDB taxonomy): Bacteria > Spirochaetota > Spirochaetia > SZUA-6 > SZUA-6 > SZUA-6. Next base: position 4,427 of record QILZ01000098.1, on the reverse strand, counting down.
TCGAGCAGAGGAAGCAGAACAAATTTTCTCTCTTTAAGTCCCGGATGCGGAATTGTAAGTAATGATGATTTTATCATCTTGTTTCCAAAAAGAACTATATCAATATCAAGAGTCCTCGGACCTCTCGAAACCGATGTGCTCCGATTTCTACCCGCCGAGTTTTCTATTTCCTGAGTTTTGTTTAACAGCTCATATGGAGTACCGGAGAAATATCCTGAGACAACAGCGTTCAAGAATTTAGGCTGCTCAAGATAGTATACAGGATCTGTTTCATAAATCCTCGAAAATGTCAGGCTTTTAAGGATAAGTCTTAACCTCTCAAATGAGTACTTAAGATAACCGAGGCGGTCTCCCCTATTAGATCCGATAGATAGATATGTTAAACAACTCACTTTCTAAAAAAGTTCTTTCTTTACATCGGTTTTTTCATTATTATTTTCTTTTTTTTTCTTTGGAAAAAGCAATTCTCTTACTTTGCTCTCGATCTCTTTTGCGATATCAGAGTTATTTTCCAGATAACTTCTGGCATTTTCTCTACCCTGTCCCATTCTTTCAGTGCCGTATGCATACCATGTACCGCTTTTTTCGACTATATTGTTCTGAAGTGCCGCATCGAGAAGGCTTCCGAGAGCAGAAATTCCTTTGCCGAAGATTATATCCATTTCCACTTTTCGAAACGGCGGGGCAATCTTGTTCTTTACAACCTTTACCCTGACTTTATTGCCAATGGGATTATTTGTTCCCTGTGCGATTGTCTCAATTTTTCTGACCTCGAGCCTTACGGAAGAGTAAAATTTAAGCGCCTTTCCGCCTGTTGTCGTTTCCGGATTTCCGAACATAACGCCTATTTTCATTCTTATCTGGTTTATAAAAATAAGACACGTTTTCGATTTGGAGATGATTCCGGTAAGTTTCCTTAAAGCCTGACTCATTAACCTGGCCTGAAGTCCCATATGGGAATCACCCATATCACCTTCTATCTCCGCCCTTGGTGTAAGAGCAGCTACGGAATCGACAACAATAATATCTACCGCACCGGATCTTACAAGTGATTCCACGATTTCCAGTGCCTGTTCTCCCGTATCAGGTTGCGAAACCCATAATTCATCGATATTTACACCGAGATTCCTGGCATAACCAGGATCAAGAGCATGTTCTGCATCGATAAAGGCGGCTATCCCTTTCATTTTCTGTGCTTCCGCAATCGCATGCAAAGCAAGTGTGGTTTTACCGGATGATTCGGGACCGAATATCTCTATGACTCTTCCCCGTGGATAACCTCCGACTCCAAGAGCCGCATCGAGCAGAATGGAACCGGTTGGTATAATTTCTACCTCTATACCGTCTGCTCCCCCTCCCAACCGCATTATAGACCCCTTGCCGAATTGTTTTTCTATCTGAAGCCGGGCTGCTTCCAACGCTTTGAGCTTTTCATCCATTTCAGTTGAAGTTTGATTCAGTTTCTTAGATTCTTTCTTAACCATTACATTATCCCTTCTGCATTATAATAAGCCAGTTATTTCCATTTTGCTTTAAAAACTTAAACGAATTCTATAGCCTGAGATTTTTAAGGTCAAGAACTTTAACCGATATTATTAATAAGTTGTATGATTATTTCATTTAAACATTTTATAAGCAATAAGATTCTTGATAAAAAACTTATCTCTGTATTTCTTTATATATTCTTGTTATGTATTACAGCTTACAGTGAGAACATTGTTTTTAATATTAAAGATATTATTAAAAACAGCTCCAGAGATATGAATTCTACAATTATCAGCTGGATAAACGATTACGATTTAGAAACTTCTAAGGCAATTCTTGATTCAATGGTACTTCGCAAAGATTATTATATAGGTGATATTATAAACAATCTCGCCTATAATTTTTCATACAGGAATAAGTATAAAAAAGAATACTTATTAAGGATACTTATAAACTCCTTTTTTTATTCACCAGAATCGATATCTTCATTAAGTTTACGTATAAAAATAAATTCCTATGCCATAAATGATCTGACAAACAAAATTTTATCATTTAAAAATAACCAATTGAGAAGTGAAATTTTAAAATTAATTCCTTATACGAATAATATCCGAAAATATCATAATCTCATGAAAGAGAGCCGCTTATTAATCGAAAAATTAAGATACGGGAAAATATCTCCTCAACTGGATTATGAAATTATTACTTTTCTCGATACGGTCCGTAAAGTTCCGAATAAATTATTATTTGAACCTGTAATGGAAATATCCGAGTATACGGAAAATAAGAATATTACAAAAAAAGCAAGATTTCTATTGAAATATCTTATCGAATATAAAAAAGAGTAAAAAACCGTCACTCGTCCCAAAATAAAAATTTCAAGTATCTTTTTAAATTGTTTTAAAATAATTTCTTTGAATCAAGAAGAATTGTAACAGGCCCCATATTCGTATATGTAACTTCCATAATTTCACGAAATCTGCCTGATTCTATTTTAATATCTGTTTTATTGAGATTTTCGAGTACTTTCCTGTAGTACTTCTCTGCATATGCAGGATTGGCTGCTTTTGAATAGGAAGGCCTTCTGCCCCGGCGTACATCCCCGAAAAGGGTAAATTGGGAAATAACAAGTATTCCTGCATCGATATCTTTTACGGATAAATTCATTTTATTGTTTTCATCGGTAAAAATACGCAAATTAACTATTTTATCCGTTATATACTGCACATCCTGGTCGTTATCATCGATTTCCACACCTATATAAACCAACAGGCCATTATCGATGAAACCGACAGTATCTTTATTTACAACTACTCTGCATTCGGTTACACGCTGTACTACCGCTCTCATATCGATACCACACTTCTTACGGTGCTATCCTGCGGATAGAAACACCTCTTAAGGATATATTTTCTTTTTTTACAATTACTTCCCCGAGCAATTCAACGGAATCAGCATTATTTAGAAGTACGGCAAAATCCAAGACAACCGGTACAATACCTTTTAATTCTTTTTCGTTTTCATAACCGACAAGAAGGTCGAAAATTATTTCATTCTTTTTCTTTTGTAGATTTACGATCTTACCGCGCCATACAACATAACAGTGATTATATAATTCAGGCATTTTTTTTACCGTACTGTACGAAAAAGAGTCTTTTACCGTAGTAAAATCAGGTTCCGTTATAAAAGTTTTTAAAAGCATAGCCTTTTCTTTTACATAGGCTTTTGCATTAGACAGTAAAAGCCTGTTTATTTCCACATTTGCCAAATTATCTCTGTACTTTAGAAGATATTTTTTTGCCCGGTTAAAATGTTCCTTAATCTCCCTGTCGGACAGCTTGTATTTAATCCCATTTGCCGGTATCCGGCTGCTTAATATACTGCTGTCAAGTTTAATCGTTTCGATGCCTTTTCTTTTATTAATCATGGAAAACGGTTTGTTCGTTTGATAAAAATAAAATAAGCCGAAAAAAACAAACGGAAGAACCAAAAATACAGCCGACTTAAAAAACCAACCTCTTTTCGCAGGCAGCCCGGGATAAAACTTCCTGATTCTATTTATTTCAAAAAGATCTTCTTTATCATCTTTAGAGATATTTTTTCTCGAGAATTCCATACCCCTTCTGGCAGTTTTATTTCCGGGATTATTATCCAGTATATCGAGCCATATTTTTAATGCAGCTTCCATATCACCGCGTTTTAAATGAACTGCTGCAAGTCCGAGCAAAATATCCGTATTACCGTGTTTTAATTGATCCGCTCTTCCTAGATATGAATATGCACCTCCGAAATCACCTGCATATAAGCAGGATATTCCCAGAATATAGTAAAATGTATAACTTTCTCTGTATCGGAATATTTGAGGCTCCAGAACATGAATAACCTCTGTGAATTTCCGAGCTCGAAAGAGTTTGTAGACCCTTTTCAAACTCATAGAAGGCATATGTATAATCCTTTATTAACTATTGAGAATATTTTTTTGATTTTTCTTTTAACCCGTTTAATATTTCTTCGATAAAATCTATTTTTTCTCCGGAAATATTCTTGTACGATTTAACCGAATCATTTATCTGGTCGAGCAAAGTATTTACAGTGGAAAGATCGGCCTGGGCAGAAAGATACATATCCGAGATATTCCCTTCGCTGCTTACTGCCTTTTTAAGCAGATTGGTTAAATCTCGTTTTTTACTATCATTACTTATATCATAGCCATTCGGATCATACTTGCCGAGGACAATTACAATTTTACGAGTCTTATTCGGATCTAACACCTCGGGATTATAGTACTGACATACCGCGGAATCATTGATCGAATAAGGAAGCAAACTGAAATTTCTCGACATATTCGTTTCATACGACCATGATGAATCATTTAACCTTTTCCAGTTTGCAAAGACAATGGAATCCGGTGTTGTGATTCCTTTTCCCTTCGTAATACTCTG
>QILZ01000154.1 GCA_003233545.1 Spirochaetales bacterium | reverse complement strand
TTTTTGAATTCAATATAATTCAGAAACATATAGCCCAGTAAACTTCCGATCCATATTACAAGGATAAAATAAATGTTCATCTCTTTCGGAAGGACCATGGAAGTTATGGCAATCAGGCTTAAATAGCTGGTAAATCCATATACCACTGCAAGAATCTTCTTTTCACTTAAACCAAGATCCAGCAGTCTGTGATGAATATGCTTTCTGTCGGGAGCATAGATAGGCTTTTTACTCTTTACTCTTCTCACGATAGCTGCAGCGGTATCGAGTATGGGTATCATCAAAAGTGTCATCGTAGCTATAAGTATCCCTTCGGGTTTTCCCGGGCTGTTAAGAACCGTAAGAGGAAGTGATGCCAGAGTAAATCCCAGGAAAAGACTTCCCGAATCTCCCATAAAGATTTTCGCCGGCGGAAAATTAAAAATGAGAAAACCGATGATAGACCCTAAAAGTGCAAAGGAAATCAGGGCGGGAACAGGAGAATTATGTATAAGCATTATTATCCCGATCGATAAAGCGGCAAAACCGGTGATTCCGCCTGCAAGTCCGTCCATGCCGTCTACCAGGTTTATTGAATTTGCTATGCCCACTATCCATAAAACGGTAACAGGGTAGGAAATAAACCCAAGGGAAAAAGTACCAAGATAAGGTATTGTCAACGTTTTTATTACATATCCGCCGGCTGTTATTATACCTGCGGCAACAAGCTGAAACATGAATTTAATAAGTGCTTTAAGATTATGGAAGTCATCGATTAAACCTACACAGTATATCAGCAGGAGACCTGTGAGAAGATAAAATATTCTGTAACTGACGAATAAAGCAAATCCGCTGCTTCGAAAGATGACGGAAATGCTTAAAAGTATTATTATGGCTATCGAAGTTCCGATAAAGATACCTATGCCTCCGAGGCGGGGTATCAAACCGGTATGAATTTTCCTTTTATCCGGCATATCGTACCATTTGTACCGATGGGACAATCGTATTACAACCGGTATAAGGAGAATACTTATTAAAAAACTAAGAAAAAAGCCGCCTAGAGAATAATAAATACCAAACATATACAGTCTAGTAGTATATCACTTTAGAGTGAAAAAATATATATAAGATCTCAAAAATCTTTAATTTTTGTATGTTTTTTTGATTTTCTGATAGGAGCTGTTAAGTTTCTTTGTTATTTCAGTTGCCAGTTTATGCTTTTCGCTGTCCTCCGGATAGTTATCCGGATGATATTTTTTCATGAGTTTTTTATACGACCGGCTTATGTCTTCCTGAGAAGCATCGAAATCGACCTCGAGATTTTTATAATCCTGACGAAGATGTTCAAAGCCGGTTGTATGCAGGTTTTTACTTTGCCGTGAACGGCCGGAACTATGGAATTCCGGCTTTCGCTTTTTAAGATAATCCTCTAATTCTACCCAGGCGTCTTTAAAATCCGGATCATAAAAAGAATCTCTTCTGCTGTGTTCGAAAATATTATCGAATAACCTGTCGAGGGATTCAAAAATCCCATTCAGGCGGTCAAATAAATTATCCATCGATTACTAAAATACAGGAATTATCATTCTTGTTCAAATCTAAATTGAAAGATTTTTTAATTTTTCCGCTGCCGATTCCGTGTCACTGACAGAAGGTACAAGAGCAAAACGTACATATCCTTCTCCCGGATTCATATTGTTATACGTGACATTGGAAATCCACGATCCCGGGGTTGTAACAATGGCGATATTTTCCTGCAATAACAGGGTTGAAAATTCAACCGATGTCATGCCTTCGGGAACTTTCTGCCACACATAAAGGGTGGCATCCGGCTGCGAATTTTCAAGTCCGATTTCCGTCAGGGCACCACAGAGGATGTCACGCTTTTTCCTGTATTCTTCTCTTGATTTTTTCACATGCTCTTCATCGGATAACGCAGCGACTGCTCCATCCTGAACAAAGGTAGGAGTTCCCGAATCGATGTTTGTTTTTACCTTGCGGGAGATATCGATAAGGGCCGGGTCTCCCATAACCCATCCGATTCTGTATCCTGTCATTGCCGAGCGCTTGGAAAGGGAGTTAAAAACGATTATATTTTCTCTATCCACATTGAGAACAGATATCGGAGGCTCCGCGGTGTAGTATATCTCTGAGTACGCCTCGTCGGATGCTATTATAATGTTGTACTTATGTGCGAATTCCACTGCCTGTTTGTAATACTCTTCGGTTGCAACTGCACCGGAAGGTGAGTTGGGATAATTCAGCCAGATTATTTTCGTTTTTTCTGCAATCTTCGCTGGTATGTCATCAAAATCGATTAAGAAGTTATTGGATGCAAGAAGAGGAACCTGGAACGGTATCCCCTCGGCAAAGATTGCGCCCCTTGTATAGGGGGGATATCCGGGAGAGGGGCAGATTACATAATCACCGGGATTTACAAATCCTTCGTGAAAGTTAAAAACAGCTTCTTTAGAGCCTATAGTCGATGAGATTTCTTTTTCCGGATCCATCGAAATATTAAAGCGTTTTTTTACCCACACAGATACCGCTTCACGGAATTCCCGGGAGCCTATGTAGCTGGGATAGCCGCTGGATTTTCGCCTGTCTATGGCCTTCTTTGTAGCTTCACGCACAATTTCCGGAGTTGGGATCGTAGGGTCGCCGACACCGAAGTCTATAGGTTGTATTCCTTTCGATCGTAATTCCGCAACTTTTTTATTAACTTCTGCAAAAGCATACGTACCTATGGAATTAAGCCGGGTACTAACAAACTTATTCATGACTGCTCCTCGTAGTAATAAGTGCCCATAAATGAATATTCAGCCGGGCCCATCAGATAAATATGGTTATCATCGAGGGACCATTCTATATAAAGATCACCGCCATTGAGATGTACAAGAATTTCTCTGTCCGTAAAACCATTGAGTACCGAGGCAACAACAGATGCGGAAGCTCCGGTACCGCATGCCATAGTTTCTCCGGATCCCCGTTCCCAGACGCGCATTTTTATTTCCTCTCTGCTGAATATCTGGACAAATTCTACATTGGTCCTGCCGGGAAAGTCCGGATGATTTTCTATCTGTTTTCCGATCCGGTGCAGATTAAAATTATAATCGGTAACAAAGATTACCGCATGGGGATTGCCCATCGATACGGGTGTGTAACTGTACTCCTTATCCTCTACAGTAAGATACCTTTTAAAATCTTCATCGGCAATCTCTTTTAATTCCATGCTGTTATCGATATAAAACGGAGCACCCATGTCCACACGCAGATTATGAGAATCGATTACATTGCAGCGTATGATTCTTTTTGCTGTTTCAACCGGAAATTCTTTATCCGTTACCAGGCCGGAATCATACGCGTAACGTCCGAGACAGCGAATTGCATTACCGCACATCTCCGCTTCCGAACCATCCGCATTAAAGATCCTCATGCGCAGTTTTTCTTTTTCGCCGGGCATTATCAGTACAAGCCCGTCTCCGCCTACACCGAAATGCCTGTCGGAGACAGCCCTGGCAAGGTGGGATATATATTTTTCTTCCGGTGTCTTGTTTTTAAAACAATCTATGAAGATATAATCGTTGCCAAGTCCGTGCATTTTCAAGAATTTAATATCCATTATTTATCACCTCCTGGATAGAGTTGCCGGCAGTCGAATTATCGTGCTAGAAATCCGGTATGTTATTTAAAAGCTGGTCATATGTTTCTCTTTTCCGTATTAACCTGCTTTCATTGCCTTTTACGAGGATCTCTGCCGGAAGGGGGAATGAATTGTAGTGCGAAGCCATGGAAAAACCATACGCCCCGGTATTACGTATTATAAGCAAATCCCCTTCTTCTATCGGTGTAAATTGGCGTGGTTCGATACCGTCCTCTGTCCTCGTAAAAATATCTCCGCTCTCGCAGATATTGCCGGTTATGACCGCAGTGGTCTCTTCTCCCTTTCTTATGACTGCAGGTTCGATGGGGTGATACGAACCGTAAAGTGCAGGTCGGATCAGGTGATTAAAACCGGTATCGGTTCCTATAAAGGTATACTTCCTGCTTTCGTTTATAGATGTGACCATGCAGAGTAATGATCCTGATTCCGCCACTAAATATCTGCCGGGTTCAACGGCAAGTTTCGGTTTTTTCCCATAGTCTTTACAGAAACTCATGTACTCATCGGTAAGTTTTCGGCCGAGTTCCTTAAGTATAATAGGTTTTTCACCGGGCCTGTACGGAATCCCTATTCCTCCGCCGAAATCGATAAGCTCGAGGTCAGGAAATTTTTTAGCTGTTATTAAAAGGTTCTTTACTGCGCGGACAAACATTTCCGCATCGAGGATTCCGGAACCTATATGGCAATGTATTCCCTTTACTTTTAGATTTCCTTTAGATACGATCTTTTTTACCTGATCCGTGGATTCCCAGTCGATTCCGAATTTACTCAACGGGCCGCCTGTAATTACATGGCTGTGATGACCTGCACCGATATAGATATTAAATCTGATCGAAATATCTGTTCCCGGGGCAAGAAAACCGAGTCTTTTTAATTGAGAGAGAGATTCGACATTTATTCTCACCTTTGAGTCGAGGGCATATTTCATTTGTTCGTCGGAAACTGAATTTTGAGTAAAAAGAAGTTTCTCTGCGGGAAAGCCTGCATGCAGTGCAAGATAGATTTCTCCCGGAGATACAACATCCGCCCAAGCTCCTTCTTCTTTTAGAATTTTTAAAATCCATGGATTGGAATTCGCTTTTACTGCATAGTGGATCCTTGTTTCTATATCAGGGAAGGCGCTTTTTAAATTCCGGTAGGATTCCCTGATCACATTTTCCCTGTAAACGTACAGCGGTGTACCATATCGAAGTGCGAGTTTATTCGCTTCTATTTCATCGAATTTAAACATTAAAATTGCTCCTCATAATGATTTCTTAATGAAAAAGGCATTATGTAAATTTCGAACCGTCTGTGCCGCATATTTTTCGGGAACTACAAAGGATAGATTTATATCGGATGAACCGAGCGATACCATTCGAATAGGAATTGTATTAACTGCATTAAAAACACGTAAAAGGGTCTCCGGATGTTTCCATACACCGGAACCTACCAGGGAAATAATAGTATTATTTTTTTTTATCGAAACATTTCCTATGTGTGAAAGTTCTTCTACTATTTCTTTTAAAAACTGTGTATTATCAACGGTCACCGATACGGAAACTTCCGAAGTTGATATGAGATCGACGGATGTTTTGTATTTTTCGAATATTTCGAATATTTTTTTCAAGAAACCATATGCCAGCAGCATCCGGGAAGAAAGTATATTTATAACTGTTATTCCGCCTTTAAATGCAATGGCCTTGATTCCTTTTCCTGTTTCGGAATGAACAATCCTTGTACCGCTGCCGGCCGGGTTACGGGTATTTCGAACGATAACAGGAATATTCCTCTCTATAGCCGGCTGTATTGTTGCCGGATGTATTACCCTTGCACCGAAATATGCCAGTTCCTGAGCCTCTTTGTAGCTTATTTCCTTAAGCGTTACCGCACCGTCCACTACTTTAGGATCGCATGTCATTATACCGTCGACATCCGTCCATATCTGCACTTCTTCCGCATCCAATGCGGAACCGATAATTGTCGCTGTATAATCGGAACCGCCCCTCCCCAGGGTTGTTGTAATACCATTCCGGGTGGATGCGATAAAACCCTGTGTTATATAAATCCTGTTCTTACCGGGATTAATTTTTTTTCGTATTTCCGTGTAAGTTATGTCTTCCAGAAGTTTGGCGGAAGAAAAGTTGTCATCTGTTTTTATTATTTCCCTTGCATCCACATATTCGACTTTTATTCCTTCTTCCATTGCTCTGTAATAGATTAAGGTCGCAGAAAGACGTTCTCCGAATGACAGGACTGCATCATTGGAGCGCAGAGTCCATTGTTTTAAAAGAGCAAGACCTTTTATAATAGATTTAAGTTCATCTAAAATGGCAGTGATTGCTTTTTCGCAGACGGACAATATTTCTCCGCTTAATAAGTCTATAGCTGTTGTATGGTGGAGCCGGGCGATTTTATCAAATGTTGTATCGGCCGATTCCCGGTTGCCCTCTCCCGCTGTACGGGCTATATCCTGGAGCTGGTCTGTTACCGAACCCATGGCAGATGCAACCATTACCGGTGCTCTGTCTATCTGTGTTTTAGCAATACCGAGTGACCGGATTATCCATTCGGAGTTTTTAACCGAACTGCCGCCGAATTTTAAGACAATCATACCTTGACCAGCCCCTTCCTGTACATGGTTTCTGCATTTAATATGGAAGCACCTGCAGCTCCGCGGACGGTATTATGTCCGAGAATGACCATTCGAATATCGAATACCGGGCATTCACGAATTCTTCCCACACATGTGGACATTCCGTTATTAAGCCAGACATCTCTTGCCGGCTGGGGCCTGTCCTTTTCCGTAAAAACAACAATCGGGTTTTCGGGAGCAGATGGAAGTCCCAGTTCCTGGGGAATGCCTTTGAAATCTTTTAAGAGCCGGACGATATCTTCCGGCGAAGCCTTTTCCTTTAATTTTATGGAAACCGTTTCGGTGTGGCCGTCATAAACAGGTACCCTGTTGCAATGAGCGCTGATTTTAAAATCTGCAAACTCTATTTTGCCGTTCTTTACCGTACCGAGAATTTTTAGAGGTTCCACTTCTATCTTTTCTTCTTCCCCTTCTATATACGGAATAACATTTCCCAATATATCGAGGGACGGAACTCCCGGATAACCGGCACCGGAAATTGCCTGCATGGTTGTTACCTGTACTGCCTCTATACCGATATGCCGATGAATCGGTGCTATGGCTATAGTTAAAAACATGGAGGAACAGTTTGAGTTCGTTACTATGGCACCCTTGTATTTCTGTTTTGTTATAATATCGAGATGATCATGGTTTATTTCCGGTATAACAAGAGGAACATCGTTATCCATTCTATGATTTTTTGAATTACTGATTACATAATGGCCTTCATGTGCATAATGTTCTTCAACGGAACCGGCAACAGAGGAATCGAGTCCGGAAAAAAGAACAGGACTTTCCAGATTTTCCTCGGTGGTTTTTACAACCATGTTTTTAACATTCTCAGGGACCGGTCCGTTCTGCTTCCATCTGCATATATCGATGTAACGGCTGCCGGCAGATCTCGGAGAGGCTACCAATTCATGAATATAGAAGTAGGGATGGTTCTTCAGGAGTATAACAAATTTCTGTCCTACCGTGCCTGTTGCACCAAGAATTGCCACCGGAATTTTCTTCATTTTACTATCCTCCTTAAAATATAATCAAAATGCCGAAGGATCTACTGAGGTAATTCCTTTTGAATTATTTTCATCAGGAAGGCGATCAATAGCGCTCCACCTCATGTGACAGTCGCAGGGATTTAACCCATACGCCCAGGAGATAAATTCCGCGGACATTTTTATCCCCTTCGGCGGACAACCCCTTTCTGCATGCTTCGCAGGGAATCCTACCACGGTCCCTCCGCATGATACTAATGATTTCCGCTCCTCTATTGACCCAAAAGCGTTGTGAATTCTCTAACATATAGTACCTTTAATGTCAACATTTATTTTATAAATATCATTGTAATTTAATATAAAAAGGTTGATATTTTCCTTTGTAAAATCAATAATTGGAATTTATAAATTTAACTTAATCAGGAGAAAACAGTGAGAGATAATTTTACCGTCAGGTTAAATACCGCCTTTAATTCCATTCCGGCGGATGAGCTTAAGATTCCATCTGTTGCAATTATACTTGGTTCGGGACTGGGAAGCTATGTTTCCACAGTAGAAGGAACCGTTCTTCCCTTCGACAGGATAAAAGGGTTTCCTGAAACTACCGTAGAGGGCCATAAAGGTGTATATAAATTCGGCAGGGATATCCTTATACAGGCGGGAAGGTTCCACTTCTATGAAGGGTACGGACCGGACGATGTTGTTTTACCTGTTTTTCTTATGTGGAAGCTTGGAATTAAAACACTTGTAATTACCAATGCCGCAGGCGGCGTAAACGAATCCTTCCGGGCCGGTGAGTTTATACTTATTAAGGACCATATTAATCTTATGGGAACCAATCCTTTAATAGGAAGGAACGATAAAGAATTCGGTGTAAGGTTTCCGGATATGACGGAAGCGTATTCCAAACATTTAAGAGAAGCGGCACGCAAAGCTGCCGGAGGTGAACTTAAGGAAGGAGTTTATGCAGCCCTGACCGGCCCTTCTTATGAAACTCCGGCGGAGATACGTATGTTAAGGGTTATGGGTGCCGATATGGTAGGAATGTCCACCGTTCCGGAAGTGATTGCCGCAAATTATCTGGGAATAGAGGTTCTTGGAATATCGTGTGTTACAAATATGGCTGCAGGAATACTGGATGCTCCTTTGTCTCATAAGGAAGTAATGGAAACAACAAAAAGGGTAGAAAAAGATTTCTCCGCCCTTATAGAAAAAATCCTGTTCCGTCTTTTAAAAGAAAATGATCGATAGAAACCGGACCGATATTAATATTTATAATTTCGGATTTTATAAGTGACCGGCAGTACAGGTGTTGCGGAAAGAATAGAAAAACAACAGATTCTTAATATAATCAGTGAAATCGAAGCTGCAAACGGCAATGAGATACTGATTATCGGTTATACTAATGATGAGAAAAAAGTTGTAAATACGGAAATTGCCGCTCACGGAAATCAGATATCTGTTCCTGCTTTAAAACAGTACATGCATAAGGGTGATGTTATTCTTCATAACCACCCCTCAGGTAATTTAAATCCGAGCGAAGCCGATATCGATATTGCATCCCGGCTCGGAAATCAGGGAATCGGTTTTTATATAATTAACAATTCAGTCGATGATATCTATATTGTTGCGGAACCTGTTTTAATAAAAAGAGTACAACCTATAGATTCTTTCGAAATACTTAAACTTCTAAAACCCGGCGGCAGATTAGCATCGATTTTTGATGAATACGAAGAGAGAGAATCACAGGTTGTCATGCTCGAAACAGTTATAGACAGCTTTAATAATAATACTATTTCTATTATCGAAGCAGGCACGGGCACAGGCAAATCTCTCGCATATCTTATTCCTGTGTTTAACTGGATTTTAAAAAATGATGAGAGGGTGGTTATTTCTACGGCAACGATAAATCTCCAGCAACAGATTATGGAGAAGGATCTGGTTTTAACGGCGAAGCTGTGCGGTATTCGGCCGAATGTATCACTTGTAAAGGGCAGGGGCAACTACGTATGCCGCAAACGTTACTATGAAACCGTAGAGGAAAACGCACTTTTTTCTGACAGCAATGATGAATTAAAACAAATCGGGGACTGGATAGAGACGACCCAAACCGGCGATAAGACGGATCTTTCTTTTTACCCCCAGGATAAATTATGGGCCGATATACGTTCGGAAGCCGATCTGTGTACCGGAATCCGCTGTTCATGGCATGAAGAATGTTTTGTTCTTAAAGCGAGGAGGAAAGCAGCTTCTTCTAAGATACTTATTGTGAACCATCATCTGCTTTTTTCCGATTTATCCATGCGCAGTAAAAATGCAGGTTACCGTGAACCTGCAATCCTGCCCGTATTCATGAGAATTATTTTCGATGAAGCGCACAATATAGAAAAAAGTGCAAGTTCTTATTTTTCGGAAAGCTTTAGTTATCTTACGGTTAAAAGATATCTTTATAGAATCATACGGAAAATCAAAGGAAAAAAAAGAGGACTGTACTTCTACATAAAGAAAAAATTTAATCCCGATAACAAGGTTTTTCAGAAAATACCCATGATGGTTAAGAAAATACTCTCCGAAACGGAGAATCTTAACGATCAGCTGCTTGTATATCTGGAAGGCAGGAACAGTATTCTGTTGTCCGGGCTGGTTATGAACAGCAGTGCAGAGGATTTGTTTAAGCAGTTAAGTATACTGGAAAATCTTATTCTTCACTTTATCGAGATGTGGGATACTTCTTTTTCTGAAATGCCCGAAAGTGTAATGGGAAGCAGCTCTGTATATGAATGCAGAGTATTACTGAACAGACTGCATGGTATTGCATCACTCTGTGATAGTTTCCTGCACTATACTGAAAAGGCGGGCAGTATTTTCTGGCTGGAAAAGTTTACAACCGTACAGGGTAAATCATTTGTAAAATTTGTTATTACTCCTCTCGATATAAGCCCCATAATGAAGGAAACAGTCTATAAACAATACAAAACAGTTATTTTTACATCGGCAACACTTACCGTAAATAAAAGTTTTAAGTATTGGAAATCCAGGATAGGCCTGGATGAGGACAATGAAAGAGAGATTACCGAAGTATCTTTACCTTCTCCTTTTAATTTCGAAGAACAGGTACTTCTTGCGATTCCCCGGGATATACCTATGCCGGATAAAGAATCCTATATCGAAGAGGTATCCGGGTTCATTTCTAAACTTCTTTTGATTTCCGAAGGACATGCGCTGGTACTGTTTACTTCCTTCTCCATGCTTAAAGAAACCTATACTTACGTATCTGATAAGATTAAAGATAGTTTGCTGAATATCTTTTTCCAGGGACAGGATGACAGGAAACGGCTGTTTGATAAATTTATTAAAGATCAGGGAAGTACATTATTCGCCACGAACTCATTCTGGGAAGGAATAGATGCTCCCGGACAGGCATTGGAACTGGTGATAATATGCCGCCTTCCGTTTAGTGTTCCGACAGACCCTGTTTTGATGGCCCGTGTAAAAGCCGTAGAGAAAAGAGGAGGGAACCCGTTTTACGAGCTGTCGCTCCCTGAAGCTGTAATGAAATTCAGGCAGGGTTTCGGACGGTTAATACGCAGGAAAGACGATATGGGGATTGTTGTGATTCTTGATTCACGAATTCTGTACAAAAACTACGGCAGATACTTTCTGAATTCAGTTCCTTCTACCTATACAATAACAAATACATCGCCGTATGTTCTCGATGAAACTGAAGAATTTCTGATTCGAATGAGAGCGAAAAAAAACAGGAGCTAAAATATTAGCTCCTGCCGGTATTTGTTTTTTATTCAACCTTAGCAAGAATATCCGACATATTCAGAACAAGCTGTTCTTCCCCGTCGACTTTGATTGTTGTGCCTGCATACTTATCATAAATGACATGGTCTTTTACCTTAACGGTAATGCTTTCATCATCACCTACGGCAAGTACAATCCCTTCCTGCGTTTTCTCCTGAGCGGTTTCCGGAATAAAGATTCCGCCTGACGTTTTGGTTTCCCCGGCCTGCATCTTTACAAGCACCCGTTCGCCTAAGGGCTTTATTTTCATGATTTTCCCTCCTGAAATAGAATATATTTTTAATAGTGTCTTTAAGATTTAACTTGAATATACGAATATAAGGCCTGTATCGTCAAGAAAAAGTTGCAAATTGGTCGATTTTGAGTCAAAAAAATATGTATTTTTTAAAGTTGTGACTTTTTGACCCACAAATTGATTATTATTTATATTTATATTTATAAGCTTGTAACTGTTTAGTATATATGGAATTATAAGAGGAGTAAAAAATTAACATGGCATGGTAATTGCATGTATATATACGGAGGCTATAATGGCAGTTGCAGTAAAAAGAAGAGTACAGGTTTCCAGGTCAGAAACTAATAACGACGAAAATATTTTATCCCTTTACCTGAAGGAGATAAACAGGGTTCCTCTTCTTAGCAGGAAAGAGGAAGAAGATTATGCCAGGAAAGCGGCAACCGGGGATAAAAAAGCAAAGGAAATGCTGATAAAAGCAAATCTGAGGTTTGTGGTGAATGTCGCAAAAAAATATCAAAATCAGGGATTGCCCCTTTCCGATTTAATCAGCGAAGGGAATATAGGACTAATCAATGCAATAGAGAGGTTCGATGTAGAGAAGGGATATCATTTTATTTCCTATGCTGTCTGGTGGATACGTCAGGCGATTTTAAAGGCTATATGTGAAAAATCCAGGATGATAAGACTGCCGCTTAACAGGGCTAATGAGCTTGTTCAGATAGAGAAAACAAGAAAAGCACTGCACGGTGAAAACAGCAATGAACCGGAAATAGAGGAAATTGCAAGGACACTGGATATGGACAAAGAGCATGTAGTGGATCTTATTAATATTTCAAGAGATCTGGTTTCTCTCGAAACACCTGTATATTCCGAAAAGGACTCGTCTTTATTAGGTGATTTCGTAGAGGATAAAAACTACAGGTCTCCCGACGAAGTTGTAATAGAAAAATCTCTCAAAGAAGATATAGACAATATTTTAAGAACTCTGACGGAAAAGGAAGCGGATATTATTAAGTATAGATTCGGTCTCGACGGGAGGAGGCCCCTTTCTCTTAAAGAAATTGGAAACAAGTACAATTTAACCAAGGAAAGAATAAGACAGATAGAGAAAAAAGCCTTAAAACGGCTGCAGCATCCGTCCCGCAGTCAGTATCTGGAAGCATATATAGTATAAAAAACTATATGGTTTGCAGCAATTAAGATTAAAGCGGCATGCAGTAACATCCCTCTTTTTACTCTATCTTAAAACTAAGATAATGGAGTAAAAACTTTATCCCTGGTTTTCTTGACAGAAGGTTTTATTTTATTTAGATTCCTTATGAATATTAATTGGAGGTAGAATCATAATGTCGGAAAAAAAATATATCTATTTTTTTGGAGCGGGTAAAGCGGAAGGAAATGCAGGGATGAAAGAGTACCTTGGGGGAAAGGGGGCTAATATAGCTGAGATGACAAATCTCGGAATACCGGTTCCCCCGGGTTTTACTATTTCCGCGAAAGTCTGTGATGCTTTCTATAAGAATAATAACAGTTATCCCGAAGGACTAAAGGATGAGGTGGAGAATAATTTAAAGCACCTCGAAGAACTGACGGGCAGGAAACTCGGTGATTCTAAGGATCCTCTGCTTGTATCTGTTCGTTCCGGTGCGGCAATTTCCATGCCCGGTATGATGGATACCGTTTTAAATTTAGGTTTAAATGATGAGGCTGTTAAAGGTCTGGCCGAAAAAACAGGAAACGAAAGATTTGCATGGGATGCATACAGAAGGTTTATTCAGATGTTCGGGGATGTTGTACGCGGTGTACCGCACAGTGCTTTCGAAGAAAAACTTGATCAGGTAAAAGAAGAAGTCGGTGTTGAACTGGATACCGATCTTAAGGTGGAAGACCTTAAGAGAGTTGTAAAACTTTACAAGGAAGTTTACAGGAAACACACAGGAGAGGATTTTCCTCAGGACCCGAAGAAGCAGTTATGGGCATCGATAGATGCGGTTTTCGGCTCATGGAACAACGAACGCGCAATCAAATACAGACAAATAAATGAAATTAAAGGGCTTCTCGGAACCGCTGTTAATGTTCAGTCGATGGTTTTCGGTAATTTCGGTGATGATTCGGGAACCGGTGTATGTTTTACCAGGGATCCATCCACGGGTGAAAATATATTTTACGGGGAATATTTGCTTAACGCTCAGGGAGAAGATGTTGTGGCAGGCATAAGGACTCCGCAGAAATTATCTACGTTAAAAGACAAGAACCCTGAAGTTTTTCAACAGCTCCTCGATGTACGTGAGAAACTGGAAAAACATTACAGGGATATGCAGGATATCGAGTTCACTATTCAGCAGGGAAAGTTGTTTTTACTGCAGACGCGTACAGGGAAAAGAACAGGTCTGGCCGCTGTCCGGGCTGCAGTTGAAATGGTAAAGGAAGGATTAATAACAAAAGAGGAAGCAATAGCGCGTGTAACACCTGCTCAGCTCGATCAGCTTCTGCATCCGATGATAGACCCGAATGCAAAAGCAAAAATGATTCCCCTTGCCAGGGGTTTAAATGCTTCACCCGGAGCCGCTACGGGACAGATTGTTTTTACTGCGGATGAAGCGGAAAAATGGGCGAAGGAAGGGAAAACGGTTCTTCTTGTCAGAAAAGAAACTTCCCCTGAAGATATCGGCGGCATGAATGTTGCGGAAGGTATTCTTACCTCTACGGGAGGTATGACTTCGCACGCTGCTGTAGTTGCCCGGGGTATGGGAAAGCCGTGTATAGCAGGCTGTAAGGATGTTGTTATTACAGGAAAACAGGCTCAGATTAAAAAGAGAAACTTTTCGGAAGGCGACTGGCTTACAATCGACGGGACAACCGGAGAAGTGTACGACGGCCAGGTAAAACTCATAAAAGCCGGAATTACAGGTGAATTTGCAGAGTTCCTTATCTGGGCAGACGAAATAAGGCACGAAGCTGTCCGCAGCACAATCAAACAGAAGGGATTCCTTGTCCGGACTAATGCCGATCTTCCGCGGGATGCGAAGGTTGCCCGTGAATTCGGTGCGGAAGGAATCGGACTGTGCAGAACAGAGCATATGTTTTTCGATGAAGGGAAACTCGAGATTTTCCAGGAAATGATTGTGGCGGATGATATTGCAACAAGAAAAGAAGTTCTGAAAAAACTACTGCCCTTACAGAAGAAAGATTTTACCGGTATTTTCGAGGCTATGGATGGTTTTCCTGTTACAGTGAGGCTGCTCGATCCGCCTTTACACGAATTTGTTCCGAAAACAACGGAAGAAGTAAAGGTATTGGCAGACAAGACAGGTATTCCGGTTAAGCAATTGCAGGCAAAAATTGATTCTCTTCATGAGCTTAATCCGATGCTCGGGCATCGCGGATGCAGACTCGGTATTACATATCCTGAAATCTACGATATGCAGGTACAGGCCATTATGGAAGCGGCATGTGAGGTAGAAAAAAGAGGCGTAAAAGTATTTCCGGAAATTATGATTCCCCTTATCGGTACTGCAAAGGAGCTTTCCATACTCAGAGAAAATGCGGAATCGGTTATTAAGGATGTATTTAAAAATGAAAACCGGCAGGTGGAATACAAAATCGGTACAATGATCGAAATTCCGAGAGCCGCATTAACTGCGGACAAGGTAGCTGAATATGCCGATTTCTTTTCGTTCGGAACAAATGATCTTACACAGATGACCTTCGGATATTCCAGGGATGATGCAGGGGTTTTTCTTCCTGATTACATCGACCAGGAAATACTGGAAAGAGATCCTTTCCAGGTGCTCGATCAGGAAGGTGTGGGGCAGCTTGTGGAAACCGGAGTAAGAAGAGGAAGAACCAGAAAACCGGACTTAAAAATAGGAATTTGCGGCGAACACGGAGGAGAACCGGGATCGATAGATTTTTGTTACCGTGTAGGTATGAATTATGTTTCATGTTCCCCTTACAGGGTTCCGATAGCAAGGCTGGCTGCAGCTCAGGCGTACTTAAGAAATAAATAAGTTACATAACAGTATTGCGTAAAAGAAATTATTTATATTTATTTAAAGAAAAGCAGGTCATAAAGCCTGCTTTTCTTATATAATCTTAAAAGTATGGGTAAAAGTAGTTTAATTCTGTTTATTATTTTAATCTGTATTCCTCTTTTTCCCGAATCTACTCTTAAACATACCGGAAAAAATTTCTTTGTACTGCCTGATCTTATACTTTTCGGTGAGGAACAGTTCTTTCTTTTACCTTTTCCTCTTAAGGGGAAGATCGATGTGGTAAAGCCGGATATAGAGGATTATAATTATATACGGCTGGCAGAGAAAATCAGACATCTATACCCTGAAACATATACGCTTCGATTTCCGGAAAAATATAATTTATACAGCCATTCTCTTTCAGAAGAGAAATATTCATACAATACGTCTATAAATAAAAAAAGTGAAAAAAGAGATGAAACAATATTTAACTTTCTATACGGACCGTACTCTGATTTATACGGCTCGTTTTCATATTTAACCCAATATGAGCTGTGGAACTACCGTCTTAATTTTTACGGTCTGCATAGTGATTTATTAAAAATGTTTTCAGGAATCGTAAATACGTCATTCGAAAAACAAAGCTATGATATTCCCTTAAGGTTTAAAATGCTCTATGGAGGGAGCTTCGAAAGCCGGAATCGATATTTTAATCTTGTCAGAGCCTCGTTCCGGGCTGAGTATAAAAAAAACAATCTGTATGCCGAAACTGCATCTTCTGCTTTTTTAACACTTTCTGATATCGATGATGACAGCAGCATCACAAATACATTCTTAAGCAGTTTTAAATTTCAGCAGTACTTATTTTATTTTTTACCATCGATCTCGATGAAAGGAGCTGTATGGAACCTGCAGAATCAGCAGGGCTACGATTACGCATTGGCAGCGACTTCCGCATATGAAAAAGGAAGCTGGAATGTCGGACTCACATTCGAATCGGACAGTACGGGCATCGGTTTCTATCCTTTTCTTTCTTATAGAAACAGAATTAATGATACTCTGCGTTTTTTTATTTATTCCACACCTGTTCTGTCTATTCCTGAAGGAATGGAAGAATATCTGCTGCAGGGGCAGGTAATAACGGCATTTCTACCTGCAGATAACTTCGAAAAGTCTGGTGTCATGCTGTATGGAGAGGATGAAAACGGCAACAGCGGTTCTGTAACAGCGGAAATTGCATATGGTAATTTTCTGGACATAAGCGGTGACGAAACGGATTATACTTCCGGATTTCTTGTAAACTTTAATTTGAGTTACCTGAAAACCGTAGAGAAATGGTTTTCAGGGAAAGTGTCCTATGGATTTCAGCAGAGGTTTAAAAATATTTTCATAACGGACGGGAATCCTGTACAGATGTTGGTTCTGCAGGTTCTCTTTGACTTTATTAAAATTCCACTTCAGATTATAATTAACGTCGATGTATCCGGCAGTTTTCTGCCGGTGAAAAGCTTCGATTTCGCATTGGGAAAAATGAGGGAAAATAAAAATGGAATTTCGATGAGGTTTGTTTTTTCCTCTATTCATGATTATAATGCAGGAATACAGTTTGGAATTTACAGGAATGATATCGATAATGAAATTATTTTTAAAAATTCAGTTTTTTTAACGTTAAAAAAAAGAGAATACGGGAGAGAATAAGTGCCTAATCTGATTTCACAGGGCGGAGTGGTTTTAATACTTATAGGGTTGCTTTCTATCGCTGCAGTTGCTCTTATCACCGAACGAATCATATATTACTATAACAGGCAGGAACCTAAAAAGGACTTAAGCAGTTATGTAATTGAATTATTACAAACAGGCTTGTTTTCCAGGATTCTTGAAGAATTGCGGAGTAAAAACTCTCCCGAAGCACATGTATTATTTGTCGGAGTAAAGTATCGAAAATCGAATGTAACCGAGACAGAGAAGAGAATGGAAGCACAGGCTCAGAAAGAAATGGTGGATTTAGAGAAAAATGTAGAGTATCTTGCAAACATTGCAAATATTGCAACACTTCTCGGTCTGCTCGGTACTGTTACCGGAATGATTATATCGTTCTTGAATCTGAAGATATCCGGGGTATCAGATCCCGCGGTACTTGCAGGAGGTATTTCCCAGGCTTTAATAACAACTGCAGCCGGATTGAGTGTGGCCATACCTTCGCTGCTCTTTTATCACATCTTTACTCAGGTCATAAATCGTTCCGTATCACGAATGGAAATATACAGTGATGATTTATTAGCCTATTATCTGGATGAGAAATAATAAGCATATATGGATGATCTGTCACAATTAGCAAGTTTAGCTGTTCTACTTATTATATCGGCGTTCTTTTCGGGTTCGGAGACTGCCTTGTTTTCTCTGAACTATATCGAGCGTAAAAAACTGGATAATAATGTTTCTCCGCGGCTTGGAATATTTATAAAAAGAATACTTAAGTCGCCGGATGAGATACTGATAACTATTCTGACAGGTAATATGCTGGCAAATATTTTTGCATCTTCGGTGTCCGAAATACTCGGTTTCGAACTGCTTCATATCGAAAATACTGTTTTTACGATTTTGATAATGACTATTGTTTTGCTTCTATTCGGGGAAATGACGCCTAAAAATCTTGCCGTACAAAATTCTCTTTCATTTGCCCGGTTTTCCATAAAAATATTGTATTACATATATTTTCTATTATTTCCTCTTACAAAATTGTTAAATATTATAAAAGAAACTTTTCTTTCATTATTTGCTGAAAACGAGAAAGCAGAGATCAGCAAAAAAGTTTCTATTTTAAGATCAGCAATAAAAATAGGTTTACGGGAGCACGTTATAAGTGAGTATGAGTATAAATTGCTGGATTCTTTTATAGATTTCAGGGACGAATATGCTGAAAATGTAATGATACCGAGAAATCAGATCGTTGGATTCGATGTCAGAACGGATATAGAAACAATGCTTGCCGGACTGACCGAAATATCAGGTTCCGCAAAATATTCCCTGATACCGGTTTACCGGGGAGACCTCGATCATATTGCAGGGTATATCGATATTAAAGATCTTATAGGATGGAGAATAAAACAGGACAGTCCGAAATTATTATCTAACTATATCAAACCGGTACATCCTGTACCCGAAACAAAGATGCTCTCCGAACTTGTTCGGGAAATGAGAAGTCTGAATATCGAAATGGCACTGATTGTCGATGAATACGGCGGAACTGCGGGCATAATAACTTTTCAAAATTTAATAGAAGACCTTTTTGATTACTTTTACAATGACAAAAACAGGCAGATTCGAAAAATTTCGGAGAATAAATATTTTATTACCGGCAGTTACCAGCTTAAGGAATTGGAAGAATTCTTAAAAACGGAATTTCATTCTGACAGTAAGACAATTTCCGGATTTATCATGGAAAATCTGGGAGCTGTCCCGGTTAATAATGATACGGTTGAACTGGGAGATTTTATCTTTCGTGTGGTAAAAATGGATGGCAACAGGGTAGATGAAGTGGAATGCACGGTGAAAAAATAAAATGATATATATTGAAATAGCCGTTAGTTTAATATTTGCAGCATTTTTCTCCGGCCTTGAAACGGGGCTCTTATCGGCAGATCAGTTTGAACTTTATTCAAAAAGGGATAAAAAACGACTCGGAACCCTTGCCGCTGATTTTTTATTACTTAAACCGGAACGCCTTCTCGGAACAACCCTTATCGGAACAAACCTGTCGGTTGTAACATCTGCGATACTGCTCAGCAGTCATTTCCGCAGACAGGGTTTCCATAATCTGAACTGGATAGGCACTCTGCTTCTGTCACTCGTATTTCTCATCTTCTCCGAAATAATTCCAAAAACTTTATTTCGAAAGTACGCAAATACATTAAGCATTAAACTCGCCCCCCTTCTTGTTGTTTTCTATTTCCTTTTTTATCCTGTTTTAAGAGTCCTCAATTTTACTATCAGGATCGTTCTTATAATTTCCGGCAGGTATAAGAAAAACGATACGGTATTCGGCTCCAAAGAAGATTTAAGGATACTTGTAAAATTAGGCAGCAGGGAGCTTGGTGTCCCTCTGTTCGAACAAGGAATGATAGATGATATATTTGATTTTAGAGAGAGGATGGCCAGGGAGGTAATGATACCCCTGCACGAGCTCCCGGTTATCGATTATAGAAGCAGTGTAGAGGAACTTTATAACAGTTTTATAAATACTCATATGCGGTATGTGGCTGTATCAAAGAAAAGGACGGATAATATTGTCGGATATATAGATGTGGAAGATGTAATTTATGAAAATGCGGAGAATCTGAAAAAAATAATACGTAAAGCAGTATACTATCCGGATACCAAAAAGATTGCCGCTCTGTTTCAGGATATGATACAGGAAAAGAATAAGGTGGTATTTTTATCGGATGAGTATGGAGGCACTTCCGGAATGATAACGGTAAATGAAATTGCATCCGAAATAATCGGTTATTTTCCGGGGGAGATTAATCAGGAGATTGAAGATATCAGGCTTGTGGGAAACAATCATTATATTGTGGATGGTACTACGGGAATAGATGAGCTCTATCACAAAACAGAGATTAAACTTCAGGGGGGGGCCTACGATACTATCGGAGGATTTTTATCGGATAGATTCGGGAAAATTCCGGAAAAAGGTGTTACAGCGGAGATCGACGGATTGTTTTTCAGAATTCTCGACAGAGATGACAGACATGTTAAAAGTGTTGAGATTTTAAAGAGAGAAAAGAATGAAAATCAAAAAAAGAATACGGAATGACGGGAATTTACTATTAACACCGTTAATAGATATGATATTTCTCGTTGTAATTTTTTTTATGATAAATGCAACTATAGCGATGAACCCTGCAATTAAGATAGATCTTCCCGAAGCATATACGGCACAATCGGTATTAACAAAGGAAGTTGTTGTAACTATTAAACCGGCCGGAATGGTTTATATAGGGAGCAAACCTGTAAGCATGGAGCGGTATCCTGCAGAGATTAAAAGAGCTGTCAGGAAAAGTAAGAAAGACGAAATTCTTCTGCAGGTCGACGAATCCGTACAGTATAAATACGTACTGAATGTTCTGGACTTATCGAGGTTAGCCGGTATAAAAAAGGTATCCATGGCAGCAAAGAAAAAGAGTATGATCAAATGACAAAGCGGTATTCAATATCGATAAGTTTTTCGCTTGTTCTGCATGCTTTCTTACTCCTTTTGATTTTCAGAATAAAAATTCCGGTTATACAGCATCCGGATAGGGCAGGATTTTCAATCGAGTTTACCGTTAATTATAAAATTCCTCAGTTCTCCGGAATTAAAGCTGCAGCAAACAGGAATAAACCGCCTCCGATGTATAAAAACACGGATACTTCGGAAAATAGTGAAATGGGAAAGGCCATAATTCCTCTGTTGAGCAGGGGATATAAAAAAACTGCTGTTGAAAAAGCAGATTCCGGCATACTTAAATCTGCTGTAACAGCTCCTGAAAAGATTCTTCCCGGCACTTCGGCTATGCTCCCGGAACCTGCAATCGAAGACATACTGGACGATATAAAAGACAGCGGCTCCCTGCAGAAATCGTCCAATAACAGGGAACTTAACAAAAACAGTATTAATTGGGCAGGTGAAAGCAGAAAAATCATAAAGAGAGGAACTATCCGTTTCCCTGATATTTTAACGGCAGAAGGCCAGCAGGCAAAAGTTATCGCACGAATATACGTAAGTCCCGGAGGAAATGTGAGCAAAGTGGAGATTTTGAAAAGTTCAGGATATATTAAAGTTGACAATGCGGTAATATTATCGCTTCGTCATTATCTTTTCAGCCCTTCAGGTAAAGGCAAGGGTGATATAGGTATTATCGAAGTACAGTTCAAATTAAAGAGGGAGGATTAATACTCTGCAGAGGAAAAAAGCAAGAGTCCTGATGGAAATACTGGCGGTTTTCTTGTTGCTCGGTTTCATTTTTACCGGAATGAAATACTTGAACAAAAAAATAGATTCCAGGATGTACGGCTTTAAACGGAACATTGTGGCACAAATCGAAAAACTTATCGGAAGAAAAATAAAATACGGCAGTATTTCTCCTTCGATATTCAGATATTTCGAAATCAGGAATCTTGTTGTTTACAGTGCGGAACATATAGACCAGCCCGTTGTAATGATAAATAAGATTAAAATTTATTATAGTATTTATAAACTGCTTAAGACCGGCGATCCTGCAGCATCTCTTATTAAAATAAATATATCGAATTCTAAGTTTTTCATTAATACTCTTCGGGACAGGGAAGTGATAACAATATTACAGGAATTGATCAATCCGGAGCAGACCAGGCAAAATAAAGATTTTATTTTTATTCCGAGAATTACAGGTTCCAATATAACTATTACACTGATAGATGAGAATTCCGAATATACGTTAAGCAATCTTTTTTTTAATATAAAAAACCTGAAAAATGAAATAGGTCTTGATATCAGAGGTAATATGCATGTTAAGATTGTCACTGCAGGGCAGGGCGGCCTGTTTCTTAATTCCAAAATCAAGCTCAGGGGAAACGTGGATAACCGGCTTACCTGGTCGGAATTACGCGTACGTTTCTATGCTGTCAAATCGAATCTTTTTAATCTTTCAAAGCAGACATTTCAGATAAGTTTAAAAAACAACCAGCTTAATATTCAGAAAATTCAGGATAAAAATCCGTTTGATATTCAACTGAAATACAGCCTTTCCGATAAGAATATAGAGCTTCATCTTATATCTGAGAATTTTAAACCCGGTTCCATGATAAAGCTTCTCGGACGATTTGCTCCTTATAACAGGTGGCTGTCTTCTAAAATTACGGCGAAAGCCGTTATAAATTACGGTATTTCGGATAAAAAACTCAGCTATGTTGTCGATTTAAAAACCGGCATAAAACCGGGCAAGACCGTGCCCCTGATAATGCTTACCTCTCATTTTTCCGGAAACAGCCGTGAATTATTTTTTAAGCCTTTAATCGCGGATTCCAGATCAGGAACCGTTGAATTCGTAGGAAGTCTTCTCTTCGAAAATTATCTTCCTTCGGGGCTGTTGAACTTAATTAACATTCGAATACCGAATGGGAATGATCTCGATGCATCCTTTCAGCTTACCCGTGTAAGGCAGACAATGTATCTGCGCAGTGAAAAACTAATAGTAGGTTCGACGATTTTTAAACGGTTTAACCTGAATATAAAGCCGGAAGCAGGGAAATTCCTGTTTAAATTACAAGCGGTTCTGAATGATACCCTTAATAATACAACAGATGCGGAAGGGGTTCTGGAAATCCGGCCCAAACTGCTTCTTAAAGCACGGGTGAACATAAAGGATCTCCCGCCGGAAAGATTCTTTTCCCTAATAGATTCCGATGCCATGTCGAAGCAGCGTATCTTTGAAATTATGTCAGGGATAAAAGTGACAACCTCTGTTGATATAAAAACCGATTTTAAGAAAATTGAGATATCGTCGGATTCTGTTGTAGTAAGAGGAAGGTTTAAGCCAAAAAATTTTGTTAATTTTTCAATGTCCTATAAGGATAAAAAATTAAATATCGGGGCATTAAACGGACGGATAGGAAATAATACATTCAGCGGAAAGCTGTCCGGAGAAATAGAATCTCCCGGTAAAATAACGTTTCAGGTTTCTTCTTTTATCAACGGGTATTTTTACAGCTTAAACGGGAGATATGTATCGGGACTGGGTTTAATTGTTAAAGGAAACTACGGGTTAGATATATCATTGCTTCACCAGACAGGCGGGCGTTTATCCCTGGATATAAAATGCAGAAATATACCTGTTCCTGTATATGAAAAGAATATAGTTTTATCGGCAGCTATCGACGGGGAATATAAAAATATTAAAGAATGGTATATAAAATCAAAGGATTTAACAGTTCGGAATATTGACTTTCTAAAATCCAGAAATAACTCCGTAACGGTATCTTTAAGCATTAAACCAGGTACTGCAAAACTTCTCTCCGTCAGGTTTAATGATTCCGTTTCTAATGTAACGGGAGAAGGCAGTATCAACTTTTCCATGGATAAACCGTACAATGCTTCGGGCTGGCTGTTTTTACAGAATAAATCAACACATGAGAGTTACCGCGTCAAAGGCGATATAGTAAAGAATAATTTCTCAGCGGATATAAACTTTAACAGTTCGCCGCTTGAAAGGCTTGGTAATTTTAACATAACAGGTGCTGCATCAGGTTCGCTGGCGCTATCCGATATACTCACCGGAGTAAAAGCAAAACTTTCTTTAATGCTCGAAAACGGACGGCTCAACGCTGATCCGCTGAACTTCAGTATAAATACGGAGTATGAAAATGACAGAATTAAATTCAAGTCCATGCAGATCGGTTATTTAAGCCATAGTATTACCAATGGGAATGGTTTTTTAGACCTTAAGAAAGGCAGATTCATGTTTCTGTCCGACTACAAGGCAAAATATTTTTCCGCCACTAATGTGGATCTGATCCTGAAAATAGATGCCCGGTTAATTAAACCGGTAGTGTCTGCCGGAAATTCTAATTTCCTGAAAAATCTTTTTAATCAGAGTATCGAGGGAAACGCCCTTTTCAGCAGTATAAAGGTTAACGGCAAGAGCTATAAATCCTGGGATATGAAGGTCAAGGTAAAGGATAAGAGTTTAACATTCGACGGGGGACCGGAAGATACAATACATGGGCTCATAGATGATACCGGGAGTTTTAAATTATTATCTTTAAAACCCTTCCCGATAGTCATGGAAGCGGACGGGATCATCAATAAGAATAAGATAGATTCTAATGCCGTTATAAAACGGCTGGATATTACGGTTTTAAATCTTCCGTTAAGGAATGGTGCTATTGTTTTTAAATCAGGAAATGCCGCCGGCAGTATACGGATTTCCGGCCCGATAAACGACCCTGATATTTACGGGAATATGGATGTATTAAATGGTAAAGCGAACAGTCAGTTTACTCCGGTTTTAATTCAACCGCTTAATGCAAGGCTTATCTTTACAGGAAAAGGTTTTACTCTGGAACAGATGACAACATATGTAAATAAGCGCCCGCTTGTTGTAAAAGGCAATTTTAAAATAGACCACTGGATCCCGGATGCCTTTGATATGGAATTTAACAGCCCTGATCCCTTAGGTGTTAAATTTGCGTATAATTTCGGGCCTATCATTGTAGACGGATACGTTACTGGTAAAATTCGTGTTAAAGGTGACTTATTCGGAACAACAGTTAATGGTTCGCTTACGGCAGATTATTGTAAAATTGCACTCGGAGAAAGAAAACCTGAACAAAAGAAGGAGAAAAATGGAGAAATAACCCCGGTAAAGGTCGACCTTACCGTAGAAACGGGAAAGAGAGTCGAGTTTTACTGGCCGTCTTTGAATTTTCCTATTTTAAGAGCCTATACCGATATAGGGAATTCTGTAAAAATAGATTACAATGAAAGCGACGGGAGTTATTCCGTTAGGGGAGATGTGGGGATTCAGGGAGGAGAGGTTTTTTATTTTGACAGAAGTTTTTATCTCAAAGGCGGACAGATATCCTTCGATGAAAATCAGGAAGGTTTTGATCCG
Organism: Spirochaetales bacterium; assembly: GCA_003233545.1. Classification (GTDB taxonomy): domain Bacteria; phylum Spirochaetota; class Spirochaetia; order SZUA-6; family SZUA-6; genus SZUA-6. The sequence goes on along the minus strand of QILZ01000154.1, from coordinate 2,180 downwards.
AGAGTAAAAGTGCTTGCGGAAATCAGGGAACAGGATGAGAAAGGCGAAGAAATAAAGATATATCTCGAAGCGGATAATAAGCTGAGCAAGTTCTCCCCCAGGTTTTATTCCGATCCGCCAAGACCGGATGTCGAAATATTAAGTATGGTGGGCGGATCGATTTTCGGCAAGGTACAGGAACAGGGTATCGGTGTATCCGCGGTAATGCTTACAAGTGAAATAGTAAGCCAGTTCGGAATATTACGGCCATTCGAACGTGCGGTAAGGGATTACCTGGGACTAGATCTCTTCAGTATTCGTACACAGATAATTCAAAATCTGATTCTGGAAAAAATACTGGGGAATGTTACGAATCCGCTTGACAATACCACCCTTTCTCTTGGAAAGTATCTGGGAAATGATCTTTTTCTGGAAATGCTTGTGAGGTTAAAAACGATGACCGTGCCGTCGAGTAATATTTACTATTTAAGCGGTATAACTTCCGACATAGAGTTAAATCTGGAATGGACAACACCATTTTTCCTGATGGAATGGTCGCTGATACCGAAACATCCTGAAGATTTGTTTCTGAGCGATAATTCTTTAACACTTAAATGGAGATATTCATATTAACAAGGAGTGATAATGAAAAGGTTTGTACTTATAATACTGGTATTTTGTATCTTTATTTTTAACATTTATTCTAATGAGGATTGGTATATAGGAAAGCCTATAAAGGACTTTAGATTTAAAGGTCTGGAAACCATATCTCCGGCGGAACTAAGGCCGATTGTAAGACCGTATATAGGAAAAAAATTCACTCTCGATCTTTTCTGGGAAATACAGAATAAACTCTACGCACTCGATTACTTTGAGAGTATAGTATCGAATGCCGAACCCGGCGATAGTGAAAAGAATTCCGTAATAGTCGAGTTTTCGGTAAAAGAGCGCCCAACTGTAGAAAAAATAGAGATTCAGGGGAACAATAAAATTCGTACCGGTGATATCCTGGATAAAGTAGTACTTAAAAAAGGCGACATGGTTAGTGATGCCAAGATAAAGGACGATGAAGAGGCGATTAAAGAGCTTTATCTGGAAAAGGGATTTACGGATGTAAAAGTATCCGGAAAAAGCGATGTGGATAAGAAAACCAACAGGGCGGATGTTATATTCGAAATAGTAGAAGGTGAACAGACAACGATAAAGAAAATCGATTTTTCCGGGAACCGTTTTGCTTCTGCGAGTACGTTAAAGGGTTTAATGAAAACCAAAGCGCAGTCATTGTTTAATAACGGGGTATTTCAGGAAAGCAAACTGCAGACGGATATTCAGGCTATCGAGAACTACTATGCGGATCACGGTTACATAGACTGCAAGGTTGTAAAAGTAGGCAGAGAGGTGAAGAGGGATGAGAAGAGCGGAAAGAGATGGATGTATCTGACCCTGTATATAAAAGAAGGGGAACAATATATATACGGCGGGATGACCTTCGAGGGAAATAAGATATTTTCCACAAAAAAGCTCGAATCTCTCGTACGTCAGCAGACTGGCAAGATATTGAATAAGAAAAAATTAAATACCGATTTCCAGAGAATTACGGATCTGTACTATGAAAACGGATATATAGAAAATGTGATTAAACTGAATGAAAAGCGGAATGAAAAAACAAAGGTAATAAAATATGTCGTCACAATTGTAGAAAAAGACAGGGCACATATAGAAAGCATCATCTTTAAAGGCAATAAAAAGACAAAAGATTTTGTACTGTACAGGGAACTTCCCTTTGAAGTAGGTGATATTTTTAATAAGAAAAAGATAATCGAAGGGTTAAGAAATATATACAATCTTCAGTACTTCACAAATGTGACACCGGAAACCCCGCAGGGCAGTGCTCCGGGGCTGATGGATTTAGTTATAAACGTGGAAGAAACAAGTACTGCGGATATTAATATGGGTATAACCTTTTCGGGCACGGATTTTCCCGTTTCGGGTACGGTAAAATGGTCGGAGAGAAATTTTCTGGGCAGAGGCCAGACCGTGGGAGTAAACCTCGAAGCCTCACCGGTAAAGCAGAATATAGCTTTTAACTTTATCGAGCCGTGGATGTTCGGTTACAGGTGGCTCGGAGGCGTTAATTTTTCTTTCCAGCACTCGAATATGCAGAATGTGCTTCAGGATATTCTGCCGCCTGTTTATAGCGA
>QILZ01000160.1 GCA_003233545.1 Spirochaetales bacterium | reverse complement strand
TTTAATTCTGAAATCAAATATTTATTTAAAATCTAAAAATATAAAAAAAAGAATAATTCCAGACCGGCAGAGATTATAATTCTGTCGAAATTCAACTAAAAATGGGTTTTTGGTCGGACACTAATTATACAATCCGTATGGAAAGCTCAGGAAATTCTTTTTCCAGAGCATTTTTAAGATTACCGGTAATGGAGGATTCTATAAGCATCGATATTCCCGAACATGTCTTGCATGAAGGCCTGTGACTTAAAAAATCGGTAAAAACGTATAGTATTCCGTGTTTTTTACTGTACCGGAATCTTTTTACAAGGCCAAGCCGGGAAATCGGCAGTTCACTCTCCGGATCTTTTACAGCATCGAGAATCCTATCCAGCTTTTCGATCATTTCTTTATCCACAAATATAATTATACGTTAATATACCCAAATGACAATAACCTGCCAGCCAAACCAAAAAATAATATAATCATGCTTGATACCGGATTGTTCTCCGTACTATTATCAAAATATAGGAGAAAACAATTGAAGATAGCATTGGGACAGATTAATCCGGTTATCGGTGATTTTCAGGGCAATGTAAACAGGATAATACACTTTACGGAAAAAGCGGCGGCTGACCTTAAAAAACCGGAACTAATCGTTTTTCCCGAATTAAGCATATGCGGATACCCCCCGATGGATCTCTTAGACCAGGAGGCATTCTTAGAAAAAAACCTCAAAGCTCTTCGCGAGATCCAGCACGGTACACCCCGCGGCCTGGGTATAGTAATCGGATATGTGGATAAAAACAAATCCGCTGCAGGCAAAAGACTTATGAATACCGTGTCCGTAATAGAAGGAGGGCAGATACTGTTTACCCAGGCAAAAACCCTGCTCCCGACTTATGATGTTTTCGACGAAGCACGATACTTTGAACCTGCTGCTGAGAGAAAAATATTCAGATGGAAGGGCAGGAAAATAGGAATAGCAATTTGCGAAGACATATGGTGGGAAACAGAACCTTCCGCGGGAGTCAGGTACCCGGTAGATCCCGTTAAGGACCTCCTGGATATGGGAGCTTCCCTGATTTTAGTACCATCCGCCTCCCCCTACTACGCAGGAAAGCCCCGAATTCGCTGCAGGTTATTATCGCACATAGGAAGATCCTCCGGAGTCGGTGTTGTATATGTTAATATGGTCGGAGGCAACGACAGTCTGATCTTCGACGGCCAGTCAATGATTATATCCGGCAGCGGCAGGCTTACCTTTCTCGGTAAGGCATTCGATGAAGAACTGGTAATAGTCGATACGGAAAGTAAAACAGAGGTTAGATTAAACGGAGAAAAGTACGATGAACTGGAAAGGGCGCTTATACTGGGCATACGGGATTACCTCGAGAAATGCGGTTTCTGCAGGGTTCATCTCGGCCTCTCCGGGGGGATCGATTCCGCTTTAGTGGCCGTGCTTGCCGTTAAGGCTCTGGGTGCGGATAATGTAAAAGTCTTTGCCCTGCCCTCACGTTACTCTTCCGAAGGCAGCCTTAAGGATGCCCAAAAACTTGCGGATAATCTCGGAATAGAACTTATGCATCTTCCGATAGAAAGTATATTTACCTCGTACCTCGATAGTCTTAAACCGCTGTTCAGGGGCAGGGACCCTGATATTACGGAGGAGAACCTTCAGGCAAGAATACGCGGTACGCTTCTTATGGCATATTCCAATAAGTACAGGTCGCTCCTCCTTGCAACCGGGAACAAATCGGAACTTGCAACCGGCTACTGTACCCTGTACGGAGATATGGCAGGAAGCCTTGCAGTAATAGGGGATCTTTTAAAGACGGAAGTTTATAAACTTGCGGATTATATTAACCATTCAGGAGAAATAATACCCCGGGCAATACTGAACAAACCGCCTTCCGCGGAATTACGGCCGGACCAGACGGACCAGGATACTCTTCCTCCGTACGATATACTGGATAAAATCATTCACCTCTACATTGTCGAAAACCTCGATACGGAAAAAATATCGGAAAGAGGTTTTAAATCCGGTCTTGTCGAAAGAGTTATAACAATGATAAAGAGGGCGGAATACAAAAGAAGGCAGGCGCCGGTTGTTTTAAAGGTCTCCCCCCGGGCATTCGGTACGGGAAGAAGAATACCCATAGCAGCATACGGCAGAATACCTATTAAATAATATCTGCACAGACTATATAACCGGACATGCCTGTCCGCCCCTTTAAATCTTAAAAAACTACAGTAATTGACAAATCCATTCTCTTCTGATTAGATTGACCTCATGATTTTAATCTTCAGCAGCGATGCAAAAGAGAAAGATATAGATAATGCGGTTAAAAAGATAGAAGCCATAGGATTTCATCCTCATATAAGCAGGGGGGCATTAAGGACAATAGTGGGAATTACAGGCGACGACAGGGCTATTCCGGAGGAGGAGTTTAACCAGCTTCCCGGCGTAGAACAGATTCTTCACGTTTTAAAACCCTATAAACTTGCATCCCGGGATTTTCATCCCGATGATACGGTAATCAAGATAAACGAAAAACTAATCGGAAAGGGAACATTTACAGTAATGGCAGGTCCCTGCTCCGTAGAAAACAGAGAACAGGTGGAAACTATCGCCTCTTTCCTCGAATCTCTTAATTTAAAGTTTATCAGGGGAGGTGCCTTTAAGCCGCGTTCCTCTCCGTATTCATTTCAGGGCCTCGGGGAAGACGGGCTTAAAATACTGCGGGATTCCGCAGACAGACATGGGCTTGCAGTTGTTACGGAAGTTCTGTCCGCTCACGATGTGGAACTCGTAGGCAGATACACCGATATCTTCCAGGTAGGTGCACGGAATATGCAGAACTTCGCACTACTTAAGGCATTGGGAAGGATTAAAAAGCCCATACTACTAAAGAGAAGCATGATGGCAAAGATAGAGGAACTTCTTTTATCTGCGGAATATATTATGAAGGAGGGCAACTCAGAGGTAATTCTCTGCGAACGCGGGATAAGGACCTTCGAAACGGCGACGCGTAATACTCTCGATATCGCTGCCGTACCTGTTATTAAACGTTTCAGCCATCTTCCCGTTATCATAGATCCAAGTCATTCCATGGGAGACTGGCACTATATTAATTCCGCATCCTTAGCATCGATGGCAGCCGGAGCGGACGGACTTATTATCGAAGTACATCCCGATCCTCTTCTTGCAAAATCGGACGGCAAACAGTCGCTTAATCCTGACAGATTTAAAAATCTCTTTGAAAAGCTCGAAAAAATTTCGAAAGTCCTTGAGATCGATATCCAATAGTTCGAAACTCTTAATAGACTGAGGTTCGAATTATTTTGATTGGCCGCGAAAACGTTTTAGCAGGTATAAAGCTGCTCTTTATATTGCTCCTTCTGTTCCTGTTTAACCTGCCGGGATTATTTTCCGAAGAATTGTATATACAGGGTCCGGGCTACTACATCGACCTTCCGGAAGGGTGGAAGCCCGTAGAGTCGTACAATAAGGATTCGGATAACCGGAACCTCTCGTACTCCGACAGCCGGAATACCGCTTTCTTAAATATTACAGTATTTCCTCCGGATACATTTAAGAAAGCTGAAGATATTTTTAATTTTGTCAAAAAACAGCTTAACGCATCAGGTGACGGAGCACCGTTTCTTTTTTCAGGCAAAGACAGTTATTTTGCAGATCTGAAATTTAAAAGCGGCGGGAGGAACAGAAGAGGATATTTTATCTTTATCAATGGCAGTAAAGGCGGCTTCGACTACGCTCTTTTAACCTTTTCCCGGTTAGAAAACTATGATAATAATCATGATGCCGTACTGTCCGCTCTGGATTCCTTTTCCCCCGATAAAAATGCAAGACTTTTACCGGGTCCCGTAAGCCAGTTTTACTATCCTGCAGACTACATTTCCAATGTCACAGCAGGCGGAAAGCAGAAACCTGACAGGCTGAAAATCGGGAAAACAAACCGTCTTGTCCCGGTGCAGTTAGGCGGCAACAGGTACGTTCTTCCCTTCGATCAGAAGGAGATAGAAGCAACCGGTGTGCTTGTGGAAAGGGAAGCACGGCTGCTTTCCGGATACAAACCGGAATCCGAATATGCGGTTAAGGCATGGAAGAGATTCTACAGGATGATCTACCGGGATAACTATCACAGGCTCGATAAACTATACTCGATCCTCTTTAAAGGTGAAAAGAACAGGAATAAAGCAATTACGGATATGCTTAACTTTGTTCAGAGATTCAAGTATATGCGGACAGGCACTATCTCCGATCTGCTTTCTCCCCTTTCTGCAGTATCACAGTTTACCGGGGACTGCGATTCGAGAGGATTACTCTTCCTTATACTGCTTCACCACATCGATGTGGATTCCATACTTCTGATTTCTTCAAAATACAACCACTCTGCAGTAGGAATCGGGATACGGGGCAAAGGAGCAAAAATCAATTTTAACGGCAGAAATTACCTCTACACGGAGGTAACCGACAGAGTGGCCATGGGCCGGGTTCCGAAATCGATGGCAGATCCTGCAGGCTGGATTCCGGTTAAATTAGGAGAGTAAACCGGACTAGTTAAGAGAAACTAAATAATTCCGGTTAAAGTTCGATATTCATTATAGGGGGAAGTATGGGTAAAAGGAGATTATTTCTATTCGCCGTCCTGCTTATGGTATCCGCAGGAACAGGCAGAATATTTGCCGGTGATACCGCAACATTTGTAAATCTCGGATTTTCTAATGATGCAAAGTATTTCATGTTCGGACAATTCGGAATCCTCGAAGAAAACTCAAACGCATACTCCGATATCTTTTTAGTCGATGTCGCATCCAACACCTTTGTAAAATCCGGGGTTAAGCGTACGGAAGCGGATATTCCGTCAGAACCCGGAAGTACGGGAGAAGGAGCCCTTTTTAACCTTCTTGAAAAATCCGTCGACCTTAAAGAGAAATATAAAATTGATCATCTTGTCACGGGAAGGCTGTTATATCTCTTTGTAGATGGTGAAAAACCAAAGGAAAAACTTGAATTCAGAGATTTCCGGCTGAATAAAGGCTACTCGATCCGCCTTGTTCAGGCATCCTCGGGTAAAGGGAAAAATGTCAGTTCGTCATTCTATCTCGATGTTAACATTACCGAAAAATCAGGGGAGCTGAAACACTATCAGGTGGGTCTGCCCAACTATAAACGAAAAAAGGTCAGGAAATACAGGATTAAAGAGATTATACTCGGTCCCGACAAGAGATCCGTTATTTTTATCATTCAAAAAGAAGAGATAGATAAAAAAGGCTCCAACATCAGATATATGATCGAGACGTTAAAAACAAACTAAAGAGCCCCTTATAACGCAATACCTCCATTCGCTTGGCTGGCTGTACCGGTATGCATGCCTTTACTCGCTAGCTGTACCGCTGTCGCCCGGTACAGCTACGAATTGAGCCTTTCCAATACTTTATAAAGGGCCTGCGTGCCGGCATTTTCGAGCCCCATGGCAGCAGCCGCAATGTAAAACTGATTTGCAAGAGCAAGCCCTGGCAAAGAAAGGTTCATCTTCTTTGCCTCATCGAGAGCAATCCCCATATCCTTGATAAAGTGTTTAATAAAAAAACCGGGATCGTAATCTCCCTTAATAATTCTCGGACCGTAATTATTAAAAGACCAGGATGCCGCCGCCCCTTTTCCGACTATATCGAGCATTTCTCTCTGATCCAGACCGGCCTTCTGTGCATAGAGCAATGATTCCACAACACCTATCATGGATGTTGATATCAGTATCTGGTTGCTCATCTTCGTATGCTGTCCGGCACCTGCTCCGCCCATATAGCTGATATTTTTTCCCATAAGCTTAAACAGGGGTAAAACTTCGTCAAAGCTCTTTCTGTCGCCCCCCACCATAATGGCAAGTTTAGCTTCGCGCGCTCCCACATCACCGCCGGATACCGGTGCATCGAGAGAAGATACACCGAGAGCCCCGGCTTTCCCGTATATCTCTTCGGCAAGCGAAGGTTCCGATGTTGTCATGTCGATCAGAACCGACCCTTTAAGAATACTTTTAAAAATACCGCTGTCCCCGAACATGACTTCCCGGACATCATAAGGATAACCGACTATGGAAAAAATATACCTGCTTTTTGCAGCTACAGCTTCCGGCGAATTACACCATTCGGCACCGTTTTTAATCAGCTCGCCGGCTTTTTCCTCTGTTCTGTTGTAAACAAAGACTCTGTACCCTTTCTTTAGAATATGCATGCACATCGATTTCCCCATTACTCCCGTTCCTATCCAGCCTATATCCGCACTCATTTTCAACCTCCGGTATTTAATAGTAAACACATATGGGGTAATTTATCAATCCTGTTTTTCGGCAGCACAAGCTTAAAGGCCAAATCTATTGACAGCAACATAAAATACGATTTAGAATGCCACAGATCACTTTAATCTGGAGAGATATACAATGACTTCTTTTAGAAATATCGGCATTATTACAAGCGGCGGAGACTGCGGCGGTTTAAATGCAGTTGTCCGGGGCGCCGCACAAATGGCGGAGGCGAGGGGAATAGGTGCATACATTATTCCCAATGGCTATGCAGGTCTTTACAACCTTGTAGAAATGAAAAAACTCGTGGAATTAAACACATCGCGGGTCGATCATGTTAATTCGAGCCTTGCAGGATCGGAAGCGGGACATTCCAGAGTTAAAATATCAAAAATTAAAGACCCGGATAAATATGAGAAAATCAAAAGGGGGCTTGAAAAGTTTAAAATAGACGGTCTTGTCATTTCCGGAGGCGATGATACGGGAAGCGTTGTCGTCGACCTTTCGGAGAACGGCATTCCGTGTGTTCATGCACCGAAAACCATGGATCTGGATCTGCAGACATACTCGGTCGGAGCGGATTCCGCCATAAACAGGATCGCCGGATTTGTCGAGGATTTAAAGACAACAGGCCAGACACACAACAGAATCATGGTAGTGGAAGTTTTCGGGCGTTATGCAGGGCATACAGCCTTTAGAGGCGGTATAGGAGCCGATGCAGATGCAATTCTTATACCTGAGATTCCTGTCGATTTTGATATTGTCTATAAACACATGAAGAAGCGGTATATAAGACGGATAAAGGAAAGTGATGTTAATGCGGGAACATACTCGATCGTCGTTGCAGAGGGAATAAGGAATTTAAAGGGAGATTTTATAACGGATGAATCCGAAGGTGTCGATTCTTTCGGACATAAAAAACTTGCCGGGGCAGGCAAGTATGTAAGAAAACAGCTCGAAACGAGGCTTAAAAAGGATCCGGATATAGAAAGATTTATGAAAGAAGAGGGTATGTATGTATCCGGATTATACGAAAGCCCCGAGGTAAGAGAAGTTGTTCCGGGTCATCTTGTAAGATCCGGCAAATCTTCGTCATTCGATGTAAATTTCGGCAAGGAAGCGGGAGCCGGGGCGGTAATGCTTCTTATCAACAGTTATTCCGGAGTTACCGTTTTTAACGTGCATGCAGGTGAAATAAGATATATCCCCACAAAGCGGGCAATAGAACAGCGGCATGTCGACCTCGAAATGGTTTCGTTCTACGAAGAGCTGGGTGTCTGTTTCGGACGTGAACCTGTTCCTTTTAACCCCGGTTTCTACGAAAAAAAGGGTATCGTCGACAGATATTTATAGGCGGAAATAAGAATGGCAGATAAAATTACATCGAGAAATAAAAGTTACTCGCAATGGTACGTCGACATAGTTATACAGGCAAAACTGGCCGATTATTCACCGGTTAAAGGATGTATGGTCATAAGGCCCAATGGGTATGCACTCTGGGAGAAAATGCAGGAAATCCTTAACAGGATGTTCAAGGAAACAGGACACAGAAACGCGTATTTTCCGCTTCTTATTCCGGATAGTTTTATAAAAAAAGAGGCGGAGCATGTGGAGGGTTTCTCTCCAGAGCTCGCTATTGTTACCCGTGCAGGCGGGGATAAGCTGGATGAACCTCTTGTTATACGCCCCACATCGGAAACGATAATCTGGAGTATGTATAAAAAATGGATACAATCGTACAGGGATCTTCCTCTTTTAATAAACCAATGGGCAAATGTTGTCAGATGGGAAAAGAGAACCCGGCTGTTCTTAAGGACAACGGAATTCCTCTGGCAGGAAGGTCATACCGCACATGAAACGGCGGAACAAGCGCAGGAAGAAACATTAAAAATGCTCTTTGTGTATCAGAAGTTTGCAGAAGAATACATGGCAATTCCTGTAATAGCCGGAGAAAAATCAGAATCCGAAAAATTTGCAGGGGCGGTTAAAACATATACGATAGAAGCTATGATGCAGGATAAAAAGGCTCTTCAGGCCGGGACATCTCACTTTCTCGGACAGAATTTTGCAAAGGCCTTCGATGTAACATTTCAGAGCCGGAAAGGTGGTCTGGAGTATGTCTGGGCAACATCCTGGGGTGTTTCCACCAGGCTGATCGGCGCTCTTATCATGAGCCATTCCGATGATAAAGGCCTTGTTTTACCTCCTGAGCTCGCACCGATTAAGGTAGTTATCGTACCGATATACAAAAACGATACAAAAACGGATATAATGAACTATGCGGACAGCCTATACAAATCTTTAATGGGAAAATATTCCGTTAAACTGGATGATGATGATCAGAACAAACCCGGATGGAAATTTTCAGAATGGGAACTGCAGGGAGTGCCTGTAAGGATAGAAATCGGTCCCCGTGATATGGAAAAGAACCAGGTGGTTCTTGCCAGGAGAGATACCGGCGAAAAGATTACGGTTAACAAACAACACGCTGCGGAAGAGGTAAAGAATTTACTGGAAGATATCCAGAATAATCTATTTCGAAGGGCAGCAGGTTTTAGACAGGAGAATACATTTAATACGTCCGGTTACGGTGAGTTTAAAGAAATTATTAATGCCGCCGGAGGGTTTATACAGGCAGGCTGGTGCGGTTCTCCAACCTGTGAAGCCGGAATAAAAAAAGAGACAAAGGCAACAATCAGAGCTTTGCCGCTTGCACATGACGGTGACGGTAAAAAGTGCATATACTGCGGCGGAGATGCGGCAGTAACGGCCGTATTTGCAAAAGCCTATTAACACCCGGAACCGTATGAGACGTATCCTTCTGTTGGCCGCTATAATCATAATTACTCTTATTCCCGTTTCCTGCCATAAACAAAATAACAAGGAAAAAATAACTGTCAATGTTTATGAAAAATGGTACCAGCTCCGGGACGGCAGGCCGGAACCGGTTAAGAGCCTTAAGGAGTCGCAGCCTGTCGCGGCAGAACCGTGGACGGTCCAGGACAGAATTACGGATTCGGTTACCCTGGGGAGCCGGCTCTACATGGCTGTAAACGGACACGGCATTGTGTCCGTAAAATTACCGGAAGATTCACCGGCGGTTTTTCATTACTTTTATGATCCGGTTATATTTAAATATAGAACAATCACAACACTGCTGCGTTACAATGACTCCATACTTCTGCATCTGTACTTCAATGAAGCACTGAATACAACAACACCGGATACATTAAAGATAGAAGGCATAAGCCTTGTAAAACTGGTTCCTCAATATGAAAATTACAGGTTCATTATACCGCCGTTCCAGAAAAAACATCCTGATTACGAATCCGTAACCTTTCTTCCGGTCACAAATCTGGATTATTACTTTGAATGGAAATATACCGATAAAAAGCAGACAAAATTTTTCTATACGGCATATAATATCAAAAGCGGAACGGAACAATATGAAACACGAAATAATTTTCTTAAAGAGTACCGCTTTAAGGATATTAAAGAAACCGGCATTCCGGAACATCTTCAGGCTGTTTTTTCAGCTTCTCTCGATAAGCTGAAAACGGTACAGCATGATAAATCGATTATTCACTTTACCGTTAAATCGGGAGATAATACGGTTATAAAACGTTTTTCATATAATGAAAATACGAAGACAGATAAGTTTAACCTGATTACGGTACCCGTAAGAATAACAAAAAACGGCATCTCCGCATTACTGCCAGGCGGAATACTAATATATTACAGGGAAAACAGCACAGGGCCGGTGAGTTTTTATCTTCCCGCTCTGCCGTCAGGCTATAAATATACCGGTTTTAATATCCTCGGCAGTTATTTTGTATTCTACTGGGAACAGAGCTCGTTTATACATGTTAAAGCTTCCGGTTTCCTTGTATGGAAAAGACAAGGATAGTGTGATATTATTAATAATAGATGATGAACGGGAAACTGTCTTTTTTATTACCGGCTGTTCTTCTAATCCTTGCAGTTAATGCATATGCCTCCGGAATAGACCGGATTTCCATAGACTCTGGTTTAATCTATATCGGGAACTCCGACACGGACAGTGCTCCGAGCCCGATTTTAACAACACTGGGCGTTCATATTCCGGTATTTCGCAGGAATCTCTTTGTAATAAGTACGGGGATACTGTTCTGGGGAAATTATTATGCATACAACGGGGTACGTGCCCTTCCGCAGGAAATGGAAGCGCCCGGAGACCTGTGGAACTGGACTCTGGCCTCTATGATCGACTCAAAATTCGGAATCGAATATCCCTTTAACGATACTCTTACTGCAGGATCGGACTTGGGCCTTTCCTTTCTTGTTCGTTTTCCCATAGTATCGAGTAAAAAGGCCGCGGCGGACAGCATATCCGTTCTGAAATATTTTTTTTCCGCAGGCAGGTTCTTCTACCCTGAGACAAGTATTTACCTTATATGGAATCTTGCCGAAAGATGGTCGGTATCGTTTACCGTTACCTCGTACTACCCGGTTTTTCATCTCTGGGACGGAGAAAACCTTCCCTTCTACGATCAGTTTCTCTTAACCGGTCTTTTAAGTTTTATTATAAAAATCTGAATATCGACAGACTTACGTTAAATAAAACTCTCCACATCGACATCATCGATTAAACCCTCCTGCCTGCCTATGATATACGATGCTAACGATGCAGTCACAACATCTAACAGCACTCCTGCACTCACCAGCAGGGGAATAACAGGTTTAAGTATAAGGTAGCCGTCCCCCAGTCCCTTTCCATAGTATCCGCTCATTATTGAAAGGGAAACATAAACACCCATACCGGGCACAGATAGAAGAGCAAATGATGTCAGTACGGAAAAACCCGCTACCCAGAGAATCTGCATAAAGGTAAGCTCCAGGCTGGAATACGAACGAAGTATGAGTATAAAGGAAATACCCGTAACAAGGGCTGTTCCCGCCCTGCCGAAAATCGCAAACAACGTATAAACAGAAGAACCGAGGCGTCTCTTTAGTCCGAGGTTTTCTTTTCCGTGCTTTATAAGCATACCAAGCGATACATACTCGTCACCCGTAACAAGAGCTGTTAATGCGGATGCCGTAGTGGCATACAGCCACTTGTAGGGATTAATCTTTCCTCCGAAAAAGTATAATATCCCCGGGAAAATACCAAAAATTATAATAAAAAGATCGAAACCTATTATAATCAAAAGCTGTTTAAAAATCTCAAGATTATTAATTCGAATATAGAAAAGTCTCGATGTTGTTATAACGATAAGACCTACGGCAAAGAATTCCACTATAAGAGAATTACCGTGATAGAAAACCCTCGACATAGAGTCGAACACCTGGATAGAGGGCCTTGCTATCTGCCTGTCGAAATCGAGATTTATTCCGATAAAAAAGGCAAGTATATAGAGCGGCAGCAGAAACGAGCCGGACTCCAGAAGCACTTTAAATACATTTGTGGGGAAAATATGAAGAAAAATATCCTGCACACCGAGATATGCCAGGGGCGCTTCTTTTTCAATGATAATAGGAACCCTCTCCGGCGAAAATACAACAGCGGTAACAATTCCGATAAGCACGAGCAGAATTGTGGAGATAACGAGGTAAAAGACTATCTTTGAATAAACGGCAAAGAGCTTTCTTTCATGCTTAAGCTCATAGGTACCCATCACGATCGAGAAAAAAACAAGAGGAAAAATAGTATACCTTCCTATCTGTATAAATAATTTTGATAAAAAGTTAAAAATTATCCCTGTAGCATCACTTAAAGGTATAAAAATACCAAGCAGAACACCGACAATAACCCCGATAAATAATTTTAACCATACCTTCATAGAAAGGCCCTCCCATGGACTAGTCGATAATAATATGCAACAATAGAACATTCTTATATTGCAGTCAATTGATACTTATGTCAGAAAGCTTATTTTTCCCGGTGGTTAATCCATGAAATTAAAACCTCCCCCCTGTATTTCCACAGGCGATACCGCTTCATTTGCCTACAAGACAATCTACTTCCGAAAACCGTTTATTATCGAACAGGTACTTAAAAGCAACCGTATTTCGGATAAGTATACACAGAACCTTAAGGACCTTGAAAATGAAATACGGCATGGTACAATCACAGATCCTTTCGCCGGTATCCCGGATAACCCTACAGTATTCGAAAGATCCGGGATAAAAACATGGAAAAGAGAAATTCAAAAACATTTAAGTAAAAGCTGGTTTAAGATACCCTGGTACTTTGCGGAAGCCTATTTTTACTTAAGACTCTTATCGGCTTACGGGTACTACTCTCCCGGTTCCGGGCACTACATCGAGGATCCTTTTCAGCATCTAAAGGACAGGGAACTTTACTCGGAAAAAGGAGGCATCGATATATTAAACGGTATCTTAAATACGGCCGGTGATACAGTTCATCCGGAAAAAGTAATAAAATCCCTTCTTCTCTTTTCTCTCTGGGGCAACAGAATCGACTTAAGTAATTACAGTATAGCTCAGAACAGCAAAACAGACACACTTAAGTCGGAGGATTCGAATATATTAATCGACAATACGGAACAGATTGTCGATGAAATATTAAAAGCGGACAGAATCGATTTTATAATGGATAATGCAGGACAGGAACTTGTGTGCGATCTTTCATTAATCCGTTATCTCTTTCTGTTAAGGGGAAATAAAAGTCTGAATGTGACACTGCATGTCAAGAAGGCTCCTTTCTTTGTTTCCGACACAATGAAAAAGGATGTAACAGCCACGGTAAAAGCATTCGGTGAAAACAGGCAGGATAATATCAGAGAATTCGGAAGGGCCCTGGCACAGCTTATTGCTAACGGAAGAATACGGATAGAGGACCATTTTTTCTGGAACGGCCCCCTGCATTTCACGGATATGCCGGAGGATCTTCTTGAATCTTTAAATAATTCAGATCTTGTTATTATAAAGGGCGATGCAAATTACAGACGGCTCTTATCGGACAGAAAATGGAATCCATGGGAAAAGATGAAGGAGTTAACGGAATACTTCCCCGCAACTTTTGCGGTCCTTCGTACAATGAAGAGTGAAATTGTTACGGATATTGATAAAAACACGGTGCAAAACCTCTTTGCCGCGGATAAAGACTGGATGATAAACGGTAAGAGGGGAATTATACAACTTATCGATTAAGTAATTGTATTTATGTATTGCAAACGTTTTCATTTTGTAGTAACTTACCCTATAAAGACCGGAAGTACACTTCAGATCAACATCGATGGTGCAGAGATATCGATATCCTAATCAGGTGTCCTTCCGGGAAAAAAGATAAAATTAATCAGGAGGATTTATAATGAGCGGTAAGTGGATTACAACAAACTTTCCCGAAATCATTTTCGAAGACAGCGAAGTCGGGCGTTTAAAAAAACAGATATGGGATGCTTCGGAAACGGAAATAGATAGCATCCTTAAGGAATATGAAGTTCCTTCTCCGTCCGAACTCGGCATGGCAGGTTCTTATATACAGAATACGCCGAGAGCAAAATGTATAGAAAAACGCAGAAAAAATGACCTTGTTTTTCTGCCTGTCGGATGTACGGAAAATCATGGAATACATGCAAACTCAGGCCTCGATACCTTTATGGTCACCCAGATTGTCGAAGCAGTAAGACGGTATACGGCAAAACAGGGAAGAGAGGTAAATATTGCTCTGCCTCCGCTAAACTACGGGGGACATCCTTACCATCATATGGGTATGCCGGGAACGGTTATTATTCCTGCGGAAACCGTACAGGAAATGGTTATCTATACGATGCTCGGTTTGTGGAATGACGGATACAGAAAAATTATTGTAATAAATAACCACGGACAGCTGTGGATGCTCGAATCCGCCCTTCACGAATTTATGAAGAGATTTCAGCTTCCCGGAATATTCCAGATACTCGACTGGCACAGAGCTGTCCGCGAATTCTTTGTTCCTGTCGACAGGCCGGACAGTCTCGAGACTACCTTTGTTCATGCGGACGAGAGTGAAACATCGGTCGCTCTTTTAATGTTTAAGAAAATGATCGATATGAGTGTTGTACAGGACGCCTGGGGCGAATCATTTCTCTCCGGAGGACATTTTGATACTTCCGTAGATCCATGGAGAAGACCGCACCGGTGGTCCGAAGGAGAAGGCCACTTTGCAATAGAGAGAGTTGCAACACCGGAGGGCGTAGTGGGAACACCAAGTAAAGCAACTGCAAGAAAAGCAAAACGTCCTATCGCTGCAATTTTAAAGTATTTAACTCTTGTAGCCGACGAGATACTGGATAAATTTCCCGCAGGAACAGTACCTCCGGTCGAGAAGGTTACACTAAGAACCGCAAAGGAGATGGAACCCTATCTTAAAGAACCATTAAGCAAGGGCTGGAAATCCGTATATGAACTTCCTCATATCGGGCCCTTTACAAAGGGATAATTTACAATAAATAAAACGAATCCGGACAACCAAGATTCAGGGCTAAAATTAAAGGGGGAAAGTATTTGCTTTCCTCCTTTTTTTATGTATCATGGAATCGTACACTGAAACGTCCTTATAAAGGGGTTCTAAAATGCAGGATAAAAATAAAAAACTGGTGGTTCTATGGACAAGCGGAGACAGAGATGTGGCTTTAAAAATGGTTTTTATGTACACATTAAATGCAAAACTTAAGAACTGGTGGGATAAAGTTACCCTGATAGTATGGGGACCGTCGGCTGAACTGCTCATTAAAGATAAAGAGCTTAAGGACTATATAAAAAGAATGAAAGATGCAGGGGTTGCGGTCGAAGCATGCAGAGCATGTGCGGATATGTTCGGAGTTTCGAGGGAACTCGAAGAAATCGGTATAGACGTTAAATACATGGGAGAACCTTTAACGGAATATCTTAAAGGAGATGAAAAGGTCATTACTTTTTAACACCTATGTGGAATACGATAGTTTTCGGTATTTTTATCCTGTTTTTCACATCTATTATTATTTTAACACTTATGGATTATAGTAAAAAGCGATACTTAAAGGGCAATCCGTTTATATCCGTTATCGTACCTACATACCATGATTCCGATACATTGGAGAGTACCATAGAAAGTATTTACATGTCGTATAACAGGGATAAAATAGAATTAATCGTTGTCGACGACAACAGTGATAAAAAAACAGGACAAATACTTAACTCTCTCCATCGGATCTATAACTTTCGTATAATACACAACAGCGTTAACCTCGGAAAGGTTAAATCGATCAATAATGCATTTCACTATACAAAAGGAGAAATAATATTCGTTGTGGACTCGGATACCCAGCTTAATAAAAAAGCTGTAACGGATATGCTCTCGAGGCTGGAATCGGATTCCGTAGGTGCTACGAGCTGCCGGTATAAACCGGTTAACCGGGGCTTTTTAGCGAGGATGCAGGAAATAGAATACGGAATGATAAGTCTGCTGCAGACAGCCTACAATACAAAATCCACAATAAGCCTCTGGGGCGGATGTATGGCTTTTAAAAGGAAAGCCTTCGAAAACGTCGAGATGCTCTCTGAAAATGCACTTATAGAGGATATGGACCTTGCTTTAAAACTCGGAAAATCCGGTTGGAGAGTAGAGGAGGCAAGTTCCTTTGTATTCTCTGCTGTCCCCGTACATCTAAAGGATTGGTTTAAGCAGAAAATACGGTGGGGAGCAGGAGGCATGCAGAACGTAATTAAACACTTCCCGTTTTTTATCCTTCATCCCATATTTCTGCTTTTTACAACTACCTACGCACTTTTAACAATATCCTTTGCCATTGCAATGACTCATAACATTCTTTTCTTCGAAAACATGCTGAAATTGTTTCACTACTTCAGGCAGATCGGATTTTCGATACTTACCTCTTTCGGTTTAATGAAACTAACAGAGGGATTTACACTCTTTAAGGGAGTAATGCTCTATTTTCTCTATCCGCTCTTTTCTATTCCTTATGTTATTATCAACATGTCCCACAGAAAAGAATGGTATAAATTATTTCTTGTTATCCCCTTTTCCCTTGCTTATTTTCCGGTCTTTATCTCCGTAGGTTTTATGAGCTACATATACGGAATATATCAGTTCTTTAAACTAAGGAGTTCCGGCCGGGCATGGTAATACCCCGATTAATGGTACAACAACCCCGGCCGTATCCTTGCAGATTCCATGCCTGTTAATCAGCCGATAGCCGGCCCGCCCCTATCCCCGTTTCTGATTCTGATTGTTTCCTCTATGTTGAGAATAAATATCTTTCCGTCTCCTATCTTTTCCGTTCTTGCACCATTTATAATAGCATTAACGGTCCGTTCCATAAAATTATCGTTTACCGCTATTTCTATTCTTATCTTTTTCAGCAGATTAACCTCGATATCGACTCCTCTGTAGGATTCCTTATATCCCTTCTGCTGACCACAGCCAAGGGCATTTGTAATCGACATCTTATAAACCTCTTCTTTGTAAAGTTCCTGTTTTACACTATTTAATTTGTGCGGTTGTATATATGCAATAATAAGTTTCATTTAATACTCCTTAACTATTATTTTTATTGATTCTGAAAGATTTGAAATCCATAGTACGATTCGGTATTATGCTCGCTTATATCCAGTCCCTGGAGTTCCTCTTCTTCGGTGACTCTTAAGCCTATAATAATTTTAATAGCTAAAAAGAGGATGGTTGTCGCTGCGATCATCCAGAGGAAAACAGAAACTATTCCGATGGACTGGATAAAAAGCTGGCGAATACCGCCGCCGTACAACAATCCGGTTATTCCACCACGTTCTCCGGTTGCAAACAGCCCTACTGCAAGGGTTCCCCATGCTCCGCAGACACCATGACAGGAAATAGCACCCACAGGGTCATCGATGTGTAAAACATAATCTATAAAACGAACTGACAGTACAACGATCATACCGGATATCAAACCTACAATAACGGCACCTAAAGGTGACGACACTAAAGCTCCCGCCGTTATTCCGACAAGCCCTGCAAGAGCACCATTTAAGGACATGCTCGGATCAGGTTTACCGAATAGAATCCAGGAAATCAGCATTGCACCGAAAGCACCGGCAGCCCCTGCCAGTGTCGTATTAACAGCGACAACGGCGATATCCATACTTGTTCCGTCTAAAGTGCTTCCTGCATTAAATCCGTACCATCCGAACCAGAGTATAAAAACTCCCAGCGCGGCGAGGGGCATGTTATGACCAGGGATAGCCTTTACATGAACTTTACCGTCCACCTTTACATATTTTCCCTTCCTTGCCCCTAAGATCAGCGCACCCATCAATGCAGCCCATCCGCCTACGGAATGTACAACGGTAGAACCTGCAAAATCATGAAAATTAAGCTTTGCAAGCCAGCCGCCGCCCCATATCCAGTGACCGGAAACCGGGTAGATTATGCCTGAAATAAATAAACTGTAAAAAAGGTAAGCCTTGAATTTTGTTCTTCCCGCCATTGAACCTGAAACTATCGTAGCGGCAGTAGCTGCAAATACAACCTGAAACATCCAGTCCCGAAATGTGGTGCTGTCCGCACCGGCTAAAAAGACCTCCTTTAAGCCCCCATACATGATAGCCCAGCCGACGGCCCAATAAATAATAGCCCCTACTGAAAAATCCATAAGATTCTTCATCATAATATTGCTTGCATTTTTTGCTCTCGTTAAACCCGTCTCTACCATTGCAAAACCTGCCTGCATAAAAAAGACAAGAGCCCCCATTATTATAAGCCAGATCATTGTAATGGAACTGCTCAAAAGCTTTACAGTATCGGCAGCGGATCCTTCAGCAAAAACCATCCCACCGGCTGTAAAAAAGATTAAAGCCAGTATTAAAATAACACCGAATTTTTTCATGATAGTTAAACCACCTTTCATAATATATTTTTATAAAGGTATAGCAATAAAGGTGCCATCTTAATACAAAATAAGTTAATATCATTTATCTCTCGACGTTGTAGTTAAATAAATCATATCTGCCTTCCATAAAATCATTTAAAGGCGGACTGCAGAACTGCAGAAATATTACGAATATGTATTTTTAAACAAAATGGGCTACAAAAATGTAGGATATTATTTACCAGGCCGGGTCTTCTACCGGAGCTATGACAATACACGATGTACTTTCTCTCGGTTTTACCATCCAGGGCTCCACGGCGTTACGCCATTTCTTATAATGTGATGTATTTTTATGATCCCCGGCTGCGGATTCATCCTTATAGACCTCATAAAGGATAAAATGAAGGGAATCACCGGAATCCTGAAGCACATCGAACCTTAAAATCCCCTGTTCTCTAATTGAACCTGCCCGGTTTTCCTTACAGGCTTTTATGAATTCCATGTCAAAACCGTGTTTTACATAGACATTTATTACCCTGACAATCATATCTTAACCTCCGGTATTTTATTAACTATTTTAGATAAACGGACATTGTTATGCAAGTGTTAATGATCCGGAGAAAAATGTACTGGAAAAGACTTAAAGAGCTTGATAGGATTTAAGCAATTCCTGTACTGTAACAAATCATGAACTGGTTTACACTTTCACTTTCAGCGGCTCTCTGCTGGTCGACAGGCTCCATTCTTGTAAAAAAAGGCTTCGAAAACATCCCTCCCCTGTGGAGCAATATAATTAATAATGCCCTTACGGTTATCATCTACATTCCCGCGGCTTTCATTATAGGTTCCGGCAGCAGAGTATTTACATTTGATTCGCTTTTATACATTGCCCTGGCATCACTCCTCTACCAGATATTCTACTATTCGATCTCCAAAGGCCAGATTTCATTAACAGGCACCCTTGTAGCTGGTTATCCTGTTATTACCATCCTCTTAGCTCACATCTTCCTGAGTGAACGCCTTCTATCGCTGCAGTACTTATCGATTGCATTGGTCCTTGCAGGAGGTGTTTCCATTGCATTACCGGAGAAAAAGATAAGAAAACCGGCAAAAGACACAAAAGCCCCGGTTTTAAAAAGCAGGACATGGGTGCTGTGGGGAATTCTCGGCGCTCTTTTTCTCGGAACGGGTGATTTTTTAGCAAAATTTGCAATAGACCGTGACGGAATATTCAACTATCTAATATTAATAGTCCCGGTAGCCAACCTGTTTTCCGGTGTAAATTATGCCGTTGATATTAAAAACCGTCCCGTTCCAAGGGAGATGTTTAAACATAGCATCCCTACCCTGTCCGGCCTTATTTTAAACCTTTTCGGTTTTGTACTGCTCCTGCTCGCTTTTAATACCGGGAAAGCTTCGCTTGTTGCACCCGTTTCATCGGTGTATCCGGCTGTTACCGTTCTTCTTGCAGTCAGGTTTCTTAAGGAAAAGATTACACTTACACACATACTCGGCATTATGCTTATTATCCTCGGCCTGATAATGGTCGGCATTACTGCGGGTTAAACGGGCAATCCCGTTCCTTATCCTTAATCCTCGCCCTTCTCATAAGGTTTTCCGTCTGCAGCCGGCGCACGTGCCTTGCCGACCATGCCGGCAAGAACAACCACAGCGAGAACATAGGGGAACATCTGAACAAACTGACCCGGTATTGGAATCTTTGTTTCGAACATTATTCTAAAGGTATCCGCATATCCGAATAAAAGTGAAGCAAGAACAGCCCCGACAGGGTCCCATCTCCCGAAAATCATGGCAGCAAGTGCAATATAACCCCTCCCCGCTGTCATGCCGGATATCCACTGGGAAGGAAACAGCGTTGCAGCGGACAATCCGCAGAGTGCCCCGCTGATGATGACTCCCGCATAACGGAGACCGTATACATTTAAACCCAGGGTATCGGCAGCTTCCGGATTTTCACCGACAGTCCGCAGCCTTAGTCCGAAAACAGTTCTGTAGAGCACAAACCAGCCTATAAGAGCAATGGGAATAAGCAGAAAGGCCATGGAATTGATGCCGAGAAACTGTGGGAAAAGATAGGCATTGGTCGGTGTCTGAGTTTCCTGGCCGAAAACCTTCTGCGATAAAAAACGCGAAAGGCCGACTGCGAAAATATTAATCGCCACTCCGGAAACAATCTGATCGACTCTGAAAGTAACACTCACAACAGCATGAATTAAAGCAACAAGAGAACCCGCCACAATGGCGAATAACACGCCGAGCCATATACTGTGAAGGGCTATTGCCGCCCATACAATTGTGAAGGTAGTAACTATCATTATGCCCTCGAGGGCAATATTAACGACACCGCTCCTTTCGGAAAAAACAGCTCCTAAAGCGGCAAATGCGATGGGTGAGGATATTTCCAGACCCTTGACAAAGAAAAACAGAATAAAAGATAAATCCATACTAAACCGCCTCCTTCTTTCTGAGAGTACGTATGTACGCTGCTACAATCTCATTTATTACGACAATAAAGAGAATCATCAGACCCGTAATAACATATATAACAGAATTCGGAACGGAAGTATAAAACTGCAGCCCATAACCGGCCTGTTTTAAAAATGCAAAGAGCAGAGAGGCAAATACGACTCCAAGCGGAGAATTTTTACCGATAAGGGCAATCGCGATTCCGTCGAAACCCAGGCCGGATGCTATTCCATACGTATAATAACCCCGGATCGCAAAAATTTCCTGAAGCCCGATTAAACCGCTTAAAGCCCCGCTTATTACAAATGC
Source organism: Spirochaetales bacterium (assembly GCA_003233545.1). Classification (GTDB taxonomy): domain Bacteria; phylum Spirochaetota; class Spirochaetia; order SZUA-6; family SZUA-6; genus SZUA-6. The sequence goes on along the minus strand of QILZ01000160.1, from coordinate 10,158 downwards.
GGAAAGCTGAAGCTGCTTTACTTTCATGCCTGAGTATCGTGATACATCGAGAGAGATACCGATAGCCCTTATTTCGAAACCGTGTCTCATTCTAAAAAGCACAAACCATACAATAAATCCGGTTATAACAGCAACTATCAGGCTGTAATCGAGGTAAACATAATCGGGAACATTCCAACCTAACATGCGAAAAAATCCGTTCAGTTTTCCGAAAAGTGCGGTACTCTGTATTTTTGCAGTCTGCGGTTCCAGGCTCTTCCCCTGTCCGAGTCCGGAAAGAGGACCGTTTACCAGATAATTTACAAGAGCCAATGCAATACTGTTAAACATGATTGTGGTAATAACTTCATGAACATTCTTCGTTACCTTAAGAATCGCCGGTATCAAGGCCCAAAGAGCTCCGCCTGCCATACTGAACAGAATAACAACAGGTATATGAATAAAAGCGGGAAGGTGCAGATAAATACCTGCCATGGCACCGATTAAACCGCCGAAGTAGTACTGTCCCTCTGCACCTATGTTAAAAACCCCGGACTGAAACGCAAATGCAACGGCAATACCGGCAAAGAAGAGAGGAATGGATACGGAAAGTATCGTAGCCACCTTTGCACTGCTGCTTAAACTGAATTTATATATTGCCACGAGAGCCTCGCCCGGGCTTTCTCCGACAACAATAACTATAATCAGGAGAACGACGATAGACGCTAAAAATCCGGCGACAGGAGCGAAAATTTCGAGAAGTTTATACCTGTCAAATCTTAGTTTAATTCCTGGCATGCTCTTTTTCTCCCATCATGTAAAAGCCTATTTCCTCTTTTGTTGTTTCCTCTCTCGTAAACTCCTTGATAATTTTACCCTTATACATTACTCCGATCCTGTCGGAAAGAGACATCACTTCATCTAAATCCGCAGAAACCAGTAATATCGCGCGTCCCTCCTTTTTCGCTTCCATAAGTTGATTATGGATAAATTCCGTTGCCCCGATGTCGACCCCGCGGGTAGGCTGGGCTGCAAGAAGCAGTTTCGGCTCTGCGGAAAGTTCACGCGCCACAATAACTTTCTGCTGGTTGCCTCCTGAAAGTGCCAGAGCAGGCGTCAGCTCGGAAGGCGTCCTTATATCGAATATCGAAATAACCCTTCTTGCATGTTCCTGTATTTTCTTCCTGTTTATAATCTGAAAGCTGTTAACAAAAGGCTTTTTGTGATGCATACCTAAAGTCAGATTTTCGGCAAGTGTAAACGGAAGCAGCAAACCGTACTTGTGCCTGTCCTCCGGAATATGGCTTATTCCCGCATCCCTGCGCTTCCTGACGTCCCAGTTTACTACACTTTCTCCATCGAGAAGGATATCCCCGTGCTCTATGGGAGCCGCTTCGGCTATTACCGATATAAGTTCCGTCTGGCCGTTGCCCTCGACACCTGCAATACCGTATACCTCCCCGGAATGAACGGTAAAGCTTACATCATTAAGTACGGCTATCTTACGATAATCTTTCAGGTCTAAATTCCTGACCTCCAGAATTACTCTCCCCGGTGATACATCCGGCCTTTTAACTTCCAGGAGAACAGGTTTACCCACCATAAGTTCTGCAATAAGTGATTTGGATGCTTCGTTTCCGTCCAGGGTCTTAACAACCTGTCCCTTCCTTATTACGGTAATCCTGTCTGCAATTTCTAAAACCTCATCGAGTTTGTGGCTGATAAAAATAATACCCTTACCCTGCGCCGTTAACTGACGAAACGTTTTAAAGAGTTCTTCCGCTTCCTGGGGAGTCAATACAGCCGTGGGTTCGTCGAAGACAAGAATTTCAGCACCTCTGTAAAGTATCTTTAATATTTCGACACGCTGCTGAATCCCCACCGGTATATCTTCCACTTTTGTATTTATATCTACGATTAATCCGTTCTTCTCCATTAAGCCGCGAATCTTTTCCGCAGGTTTTTCTTCGTTAAGGATACCGAATTTTTGTGTTTCCTCCCCGATAATTATATTCTCGAGAACAGTAAAAGGGGGAATGAGCATAAAATGCTGATGAACCATTCCGATACCGCTGTTAATTGCCTCTTTGGGATTTTTAATCGATAACTTCCCGCCTTTTATACTAATCGAACCGCTGTCGGGAGAATAGAGCCCGTACAGGATCTTCATAAGGGTTGTTTTCCCTGCACCGTTTTCACCTACCAATGCATGCACCTCTCCCCTTAACAGGTCGAAGGAAATTCTGTCATTCGCCAGCACACCGGGGAATCGTTTTGTTATTTTCCGCATTTCAAGGAGGGTTTCGGACATTTTAAAATCCTTTGCTTAATTTGAAGTATTTACAATAATTTCGGGCCGTTTAACTTAACAAGTTATATTACGGTTTATATACGGCCATAAATAAAAAAAGAAGAGGCGGAACCGGTCACAGTCCCGCCTGTTAAAAAATAAAACTATTTAAGGTTTTTTAAGGCCCATGCCTTTACTTTACTGTCATTATCAGGAACGACTATTTCGCCGTCTATTATCTTTTTCCTGATACTCTCTATCTTACTTATAATCGGAGCAAGTTCATCTTTGTTATATTTATTAACTGCAAACCCGACACCATTTTCCTTAAGCCCGAAGGAATGATAACCGCCGTCAACCCTCCCGTTTTCGATTAATTCCGTAGCAGTCCGGAAAACCGCATTATCCACTCTCTTTAACATGGAAGTTAATATGTATTTTGCTCTTGCCCTTGTAGCAGCATCTTTGGCAGTTGCATATATAAGTCCCTGATCGGAATCCACCCCGATAGCCAGTTTTTTATACTCTTCCGCAGCCTGGAACAGTCCGTCGCCGGAAGCACCCGCTGCATGGTAAATTATCGTCGCACCCTGCCTGTACATGTTGCTTGCGATATTATATGCCGCAGGGGCATCTTTAAAAGCAGAGGGATCCTTACCTATATACTGTGCAAGGATCATGGATTCGTCCCTGAGTTTCGGATTTACATAGAGTGCACCGGCTATATAACCACCTTCGAACTTATGAATCAGAGGAATATCCATTCCGCCGATAAACCCTATCTTGCCGCCTTTATTCATAAGCCCGGCTATTGCACCAACGAGGAAGGAACCCTCATGTTCTTTAAAAAGAAGACATGTTATATTACTGTTCTTATCTAGATTCGGTATATACCCATCTACTATTGCAAAGTGCACATTTGGAAAATCTTTTGCTACCTTTGCAAGCGGATCGGAGAACATAAAACCGATACCATAGATGAGATTGTATCCCTGCTCTGCCAAGACTCTTAACAGCTGCTCCCTGTCCTGCCCTCCTGCTTTCGGTTCCAGATATTTCATCTCGATTACGGTTCCGTAATTTACATTATCCGGGTCGTCCTTTATATATCCTTTATACTGCTTTGCAATGTGAACAAGACCTGCATGAGCCGAATCGTTAAACGATTTGTCACCCCGTCCTCCGATGTCAAAAACCAATCCTATTTTATACTTAGGACCGGCAGTCTTACTCTTTTCCTTTGTCCCTCCTGCAAAAATGAGAGACACAGAAAGAAGCAGGATCAGTACAAAACCAAGTTTCTTCATCCTTATTTCCTCCGTTTATATGATATTTTTTTTTATCACTCTAAACCGTGTTAACATCGAGGTCAAGTATTTCTTTGAATAAGTTTTAACGGTACTCCGCCGGTTAAACCTTATTTTCCTTTAAGCATTTTAAGAAAATCATTCTCTTTTACAATCTTTACATCAAGGGCGGCAGCTCTGTTTAACTTGCTCCCGGCTCCCTGACCTGTAAGAAGATGTGTTGTTTTTGAGGTTATATTAGATGTAACTCTCCCTCCGCGTTTTTTGACTTCTTCCATTGCAAGTTCCCGCGGTTTAAAATGTTTAAAGCTGCCCGTTACACACCACGTCTGGCCTTTAAAGATTTCAGGTAATATATCTGTATCCTCTTCTTCTCCCGTTTCTTCGGCAAACCGCAGCCCTGCTTTCTTAAGATTTTCTATCCTTTTTCTGACCTGAGGTTTTTTTAACTCTTCAATTATCATTAAAGCGGTCTTTTCGCCTATTCCGTGTATGGACATCAGGGGTTTAGTATCATCCGTATCCGCAAGTTTAAACAGCGAATCGATATCCCCGTAGCCTGCTTCTATGAGAAGCTCGATAACTTTTGGTCCCATTTCCGGAATCCCGAGAGATTTAAGAACAGTGGCAAAGGGCTTGTTTTTACTTTTTTCCAGTCCGTCCCTTATAAGCTTCACTTTCTTATCCCCGAACCCCGGAAGTTCGATCAGGGCTTCCGGATTAAAGGTATAGAGATCGGCAACATCCGATACCCAACCTTTTTCTATGAGAACATCGAGTGTTTCAGGGCCGAGACTCTCTATATCCATCTGCCCCCGTGCAACAAAAAACTTTAATCTTCCCCGTATCTGTGCAGGGCAAGTATTGTTAATACAGAAATGATGCGCACCTGTTTTTATCAGTATACGGTTACAGGAGGGGCAGTACCCGGGCATCCGCCAGGTTGTATTTCCCGATTCATTTTTTTCCAGAACACGTTCTACCGCAGGTATAACATCCCCTCTTTTCGAAACGGCAACCCTGTCTCCTACTGCCAATTCGAGCATGTCTATATAATCCTGATTGTGTAGTGTAACATTGGAAATAACGGAACCGGATATTTCCACAGGCTCCACCCTCGCAACAGGGGTAACCCTTCCCGTTCTACCGACCTGAACCGTAATATCCCTGATCGTGGTAATACCCTCAGGGGATTCGAACTTATAGGCGACAGCCCATCTCGGATGGTGTCCGGTGTATCCGAGTTTCTCGCGTTCACTGATTTCATTTACCTTTACAACAATACCGTCGATTTCGTATGCCAGTTTTTCCCTTTCTCTTTTCTTTTTTTCCAGATATTCACCGATATCATTAACGGTACCTGTATACCAGGAAGGATGATTATTCTTAATAACCTTTAAATCGGAAGTATCGGAAAAATATCCCGTATTAGGATTCAGCCGGAAGCCGAGTTCCAATAATTCATCCAGAACTTCTACATGAGTGGGAAATTCCCCTTCCAGAAAACCCTCGTAAACAAAAATATCAAGGGGAACCGCTGCAACTTCGCTGCTCTTTACCCTTCGAAGAGTTCCGGATGCAAGGTTTCTGGGATTTGCATAGGGTATATCCATTTTCTTATTTATCTCGTCGAATCTGTCCCCTGGGAGATAGATTTCTCCTCTTACCGCTGCGTTTACCGGTTTTGTCAGTTTCAGGGGAACGGAATTAATCGTTTTTACATTTCCGGTAATATCGTTACCGACTTCTCCGTTACCTCTTGTAACGGCACGTGTAAGAATACCAGATTCATAGTACAGAACTATAGAAGCTCCATCTATTTTCTCTTCCAGCACAAAAGAGCATGTATGTCCCGATTTTTTATCTGTTTTAATGATCCATTCGGTAATTTCCCGGTAACTGTACACCTTGTCGAGACTTAAAACAGGTATTGTATGGCGTACTTCAGGAAAATCCTGTGAAAGGTCCGATCCCACCCTCTTTGTCGGTGAATCCGGTTCTACAAGACCGGGAAACTGTTTTTCCAGCCCAATAAGTTCATCGAACAGCCTGTCATACTCAGTATCGGAAACGGTAGGTCTGCTTAAAATAAAGTATTCGTACTGATATCTTCTGAGTTTACCGGAAAGCTCTCCGATTCTTATCCTTGCCTGATCTTCTGTCATTCTAGTTTTATTTAATCGGTGTAACGTATAAACGAACCCTTAAATCCCCTGGCACGAAACCGGAACAGAAGAGTACCGCTTTCATCCTCATTTAAGGGTCCTATGAGAACCTTATATATAATATGTTTTCCGCCCTTCCAGTAGAGCACAGTAACCGGGTATGACCCTTTAAGTTCTCCTACGAGTTTTTCCGCAAGAACCAGGCTGGAATATGCTCCGATCTGAAGAAAATAGGACTTCTTCGGTAATTCATTTGTTGACAGAGCCTTATAGACAAATTTATTTTCTGCCTTTTCCGGCCCGGCTGTCTTTTTAACCGCCTTTTCCGGTGCTTTTTTCACCTCCGCCCTGCTCTGTTTCACGGATTTACCCCCGGCTGCAGAGGGAGGGGGTTTGGGTTCCGTTGGTTCCAATACCAGCTTTACCGTTCCGGGCTTAAGTACTGCAGTACTTGCAGATGGTTTGATACTTTTCTTTTCTTCAGGCTTCCCTGCTGCCTCCGGTTCTTCGGGCGTCTCTTTTAACGCCTCCCCCGTATACTCTTTAACAGGCAGCTTCTGTTTTACAGGGGTCTCCACCCCGGGGGTTTCCACTCCGGGCAGTTCCAGAGAAGGATTCCCGTTCCCCGGTACGGAAGGCTTGCTTAATACATCTGAAATCTGAACCTGTTTTTTTAAATTTTCACTTTCCGGTTCCGCATTTAAACTGATAACAGCTTTCTCCTTTGACGGAGACCTGGGTTTTTCGAGAAGGGTAAGAGCTTCCTCACTGTGAGGCTTCTTAAACAGGGTTTTCTTAAGCCTGCGCCCGGTTAGATATTTTAATATATCAGCATTTTCATCACCGGAAACAGTACCGGAAACAGTTTTTTTTACTTCAGTTTTTTTTACTTCGGTTTCCTTAACCGCGGTTTTTACTGTTTCTCCGGCGGGTTTTACTTCCGGAACCGGTTTAACCTCCGGTTTTTTCTTTACCGTCAGCCGTTCCTCCGCCTTTTCCTCAGGCACCATAACCGCAGGATTTATATCCGGATCGGGGTTGTATGCCAGGTCACCCGGCATTCCCTCTGTTACCGTACCCGGTTCGCTGCTTAATTTAACGGTGACTCTGATAATATCATTTTCCGGCATCCCAAGTAACTCGGCCGCTCCACGGGAGAGAAGAATAAACATATTGGAAGTTTCCGGAATTCTGCCCACAACGGTTATTGCAGCCTCTTTGCCGTTTTTAAGATTTTTTACAATTATTCTCGAGTACCTGGAAAACGAATTCGACACAGCATACAGACCTGCATGATCGAGACTTCCCCCCCTTATTACCGCTGCATTACCTTTCCAGAGTTCTTCTCCCGACAAGCCTGAAGCTATAATAAATAACAGAGCAAAAACGGTAACCCACTTTTTCATAGAGATCTCCTAATTTCCATAATCGGAAGGAAATTACCTTTCTCTGACTATTATTTTATTGAAATGTATGGGCTTGTCCAGTTATTATAGTACTATTATGATTATAGAACCTTTTCTTTTAAAACCTGTATTAATGGAAAAAATCTGGGGAGGAAGGAGACTGGAAACAGTTATAGGCAAAAAACTTCCCCCGGGGAAATTCGGAGAGTCATGGGAAGCCTCTACACATCATAACGGAATCAGTACAATTGCTTCCGGCTCCTTAGAGGGTACAAAGCTGGATAAGGCCATTGCCATGAACCTCAAGGAAATGCTGGGAACAAGAATAATTGAAAGGGGATATAAAACCCTGCCTGTACTGATAAAATTCATCGATGCATCGGATAAACTTTCCGTACAGGTTCACCCGGATGATGCCTATGCGAAAGAGCATGAAAATGACCGCGGCAAGACCGAAATGTGGTACATCCTGTACAGTGAACCGAATGCACAGCTTATCTATGGCTTACAGGAAGGAACTAACCGTTCCGTATTGGAAAGCGCTATCAGCGGCGGAACCACAGGAGCCATCGAAAAACTCTTAAGATATGTCGATATTAAAAAAGGCGATGTTCTCCTTGTTCCCGCAGGCACTGTTCATGCCATACTCGGAGGAGTTGTGCTTCTGGAAATCCAGGAAAGCTCCGATTCCACATACAGGCTTTACGACTGGAAACGGCTGGGATTCGACGGAAAGCCAAGGCCTCTGCATATGGAAAAAGCGCTGGAAGTAATTAACTTCGATTTCAGGGAAAATGTGATGAGGATAAGAGGAGAAAAACAACCCTTCGGCCTCGTCTCCACACTTGTTAAGTCACCGTACTTTACAGTTAAGCGGTACAATATAGATAAAAATTATAAGATTAAAGAGAATCAGGAAGACAGGTTTAATATACTGATAGTAACCGAAGGCTCGGGTATTATGAAATGGCAAACAGACGATCCCGCACAGGGCGGCTTAAAATATGGCAGTATCCCGTATAAAAAGGGTAATACTTTTTTTATTCCGCCTGTGTGCACGAAGCTCCGCATTAAACCGGCCGAAAACTCAGAGTTTATCGACGTATTTCTTGATTGAATCATTTATAATCGAGGCTATCTTTTCTCCGAGTGTAAAATCCAGTTTTTTCTGATTAATCCTGCTTTCTTTACCACTATTATCGCCCTCTACATTACCCTTTTCAATTAGTTTCGAGTATCTTGCATCGTATAAATAATATGAAGCTTCCGTATTTACAATAGTTTGTTTATCCTTAGTTTTATGCTTTACGGTATTAACCCTTACGGCAACAAGATAACGGGCACCTCCCTCTACGGACAGGTTAAGAGCCTCGTCAAACTCCTGCTTTTGCCAGTTTACGCGCAGTATATTCTTATCTCCCGTATCAAAAACTATATGATCACCATCGAACAAACCGTAATAAATTCCTTCCTTGGTAGGAGGAGGAAAGGGTCCGGGTGTCCCGTTTGTACGCTCCTCCACATACAAACAGAGAGTCTCCGAAAAAACGCGGACAGCGAACAGCCCCAGAATAACAATAACTGAGAATTTTAAACGCATAGACTAATTTCCACCTTTATGTTAATTTTTATTTTCATAGTGAAACAGGTAATATCTTCCATTTCCCTCTTTCTCATTATATTTTTATCGGCAGCATACGGGCAAAATACAAATCCGAACGGAACATTACTTTCGAGCGTGGTTCTGATACTCGACTCTTCCTACAGCATGCGCATGCAGGCCGGCACGGAGCCCGGAAAACGCAGCGAAGAAAACAGGATGCAGGCCGCCGTTAAATTCTTAAGCCCACTTTTACAGGAAGTAAAGAAACCATCGGAATGGGCGCTTGTTACCTTCGGAGAAGATACCGGGAAAGGCAGGGATGTTGTTTTAAGAATCCCGTTCTCTTCATCGTACCGGAAAATCTTAAATTATTCCAAAAAGATCGAACCATGGGGATTATCCCCCATAGATTCGGCTGTTGCATTTGGAATTAACTACTGCAGCACAGAGGGAAAAGGAGTAAAAAAGTCGGTAATTCTTATTTCCGACGGTATCTCTTCGAATACGGATGATTTTTTACCTTCCTGGAGCAGCTTCTTAAAGCGCCATGCTGATAATTCGGTCAGCCTTTACTTTGCAGGCTTCCCCTTAACAAATAATAATGATCTTAAGAAAAAACCTGTCGGGTTAAGCCGCCTGCACTTTTATACGGTTACACAGCCTACAGCAATCGCCAGGGAAATAAACAGGAACAGAGAACCTCTGACAGCCGCAGGAAAAAATAAAAACAGGGCGGATGCGGCAGATATAAAAAATACGAAATACACGGTTACAAAACAGGTAAATCCTTTTTTCCTACCGGCACTTATCTTTTCATTTCTATACTTCGCACTTTTCAGGAAGGGGAAAACGGAGAAAATCCCCGTAGGAACCCGTACTTTCGCACGTCTTAAAATTATCCACCCCTCCGGCAGAAAGGAATTCAGGAGGATACATAAACTGCCAGCCGCTATCTCTTCACAGGGAGATGCAGACATACTTCTACCGGAGTCCGGGTTAAAGGGAAAACGAAGAGGAACAATCTGTAAAATAGAGTATTTCAACAACACTCCGTTTATTCGGTCCAACATCCCCCTTACCATAAATGGTGTGGAAAGGAAACAAAAAAAGCTCAAGGAAGAGGATCTGATTCTATTCGGCCGGTACAGAATTATTTTTTACGGAACAGGCAGTGAAAATATCTATGAAACAAGAAGAAAAAAACCGCTCCTTGCGTACATCCTTCACACTGCCGGCTTTTTTATTCTTGTACTGTTCCTTTTCCTGTTTAATATAAAACCGCTGACAAAAACAGTACATCCGGAAAAGCTCGAGCAGACAATTTCCACGGAAATAAAAGAAAAAAACATTCCTCCGGAGAAATTCAGATACGTGAAGGTGAAAATATATAATCCCGGAGACAGTATTA